>CAYPSO010000008.1:0-72566 GCA_964413275.1 uncultured bacterium
TGTCCACCTAGTGGTGTGTCTCTCAACCGCGCATTTATCAATATATCTAACCTTCCCTTCTTTGTCAACCCCTTTTTGGGGAAAATATCTAAAATATTTTCAGATTCCCTATATTACAAGGTTTGTAAGCTTCTAAATCAATTTTTGATCGACTCACAATATTTCAACTTAAGCATTTAAAGTCTTTGTGTAAACTCAATTTCCACTTAAACTTATATTTATTAAACTTGATAAGTTATTTTTTGGTAAATAATTATTTTTCTTTCTGTTCAAAATCTATAAGATTTATTTCAATGGTTGCTGAACAATTTTATATTAAACTATGAAAGCTAGAAAAATATATAATTGACAAGGGTTTGAGAAAATGCCGGTAACATTTCAAGAAATAATTGCTAAGTTAAATCAATTTTGGGGAGAGCAGGGATGTTTAATTGCCCAACCCTATGATACGGAAAAGGGTGCAGGTACTATGAGTCATCATACTTTTTTAAGAGCAATTGGGCCAGAACCTTGGTCGGTTGCCTATATTGAACCTTGCAGAAGACCAACTGATGGTAGATATGGAGAAAATCCTAATCGTTATCAATATTATTATCAGTATCAGGTATTAATTAAACCTTCACCGGATAATATTCAAGAAATATATTTGGATTCTTTAAAAGCTTTAGGTATTAATCCTGAAGATCATGATATTCGTTTTGTGGAAGATAATTGGGAATCTCCGACCTTGGGTGCTTGGGGTGTCGGTTGGGAAGTATGGTTAGATGGTATGGAAATTACTCAATTTACCTATTTTCAACAATGTGGAGGTATTGATTGTAAGCCAGTATCTATTGAAATAACCTATGGTTTAGAGCGTTTGGCGATGTATTTACAAGATGTAGATGCAATTAATAAAATTAAGTGGAATCAACAACTTGATTATGGAGAGATTTTTCTTCAGAATGAAATAGAACAATGTACTTATAATTTTGAGGCTTCTAATCCTGATGCTTTATTTAGTTTATTTGCTATTTATGAAGAAGAGGCTAAACAATTAATCGAGCGTGGTTTAGTGATGCCAAGTTTAGACTATATTTTAAAGTGTTCCCATACATTTAATTTACTAGATGCTAGAGGAGTAATTGCAGTAGCAGAACGTACTAGATATATTGGTAAAATACGCAGTTTGGCAAGAGAAGTGGCTAATTTATATTTGCAACAACGAGAAGGTTTAAATTTTCCAATGTTAGCTTGTTAGGTGATTTCTGGGAATAAATATCCCAGAGTAGCGGTGCGTTACGCTGGAGCTAACGACACCCTACCTGTATAAAATTTGGTAAACGTGAGTTTGATCGTTCACCCCTACGACTACTAAATCAATTATTTCAATTTTGCGTAATATTAGTTATTTAAGCAGAACAACAGCCTAAAAAGCTGGCAAAATAAAGAGTTCAACAATTAAAAAAATAAGACATGAAAACGCCCTGCCAAAGTTGTGGGCAACATCATACCTACATTCAGCAACGCCCAAATTTCACTGTACTATGCAATTCGTCTGTTGAAGCTCCATAATATATTAAAACTCAAAACTATGGGTTGTAATATATCATCAAATCGAGGAGTGTTTAATGACTAAATTGCGGGTAGGATTATTATTTGGCGGGCGTTCTGGCGAGCATGAAGTTTCTATCAATTCAGCTAGGGCTATAGCTTCAGCTTTGAGCAAAGATAATAACGCTACAAAATATGAAGTTACTCCTTTTTATATTCAAAAAGATGGCATCTGGCAAGGAGTGGAAATCGCCAAACAAGTCTTATCCTCAGCTAAACCTTATCAAGATAGCAACACACTCCAGAGTACATGGCAATTTCCCCCAGAAGTTAAAGAAATTGATGTTTGGTTTCCTATTCTACACGGGCCTAATGGTGAAGATGGTACAATACAAGGATTACTAACTTTAATGCAAGTTCCCTTTGTGGGTAGTGGAGTATTAGGTTCATCTTTAGGAATGGATAAAATTGCCATGAAAATGGCCTTTGCTCAAGCTGGTTTACCCCAAGTAAAATATATGGGGGTATCCCGCAGTCAAATTTGGTCTAATCCCTGTGTTTTTCCGAAATTATGTGATGAAATCGAGGAAAAATTAGGCTATCCTTCCTTTATTAAGCCTGCTAATTTAGGCTCATCTGTGGGGATTTCTAAAGCAAAAAACCGCAGTGAATTAGAAAAAGCCTTAGATGATGCAGCCAAATATGATAGTAGAATCATCGTTGAAGCAGGAGTAATCGCTAGAGAAGTTGAATGTGCAGTTTTAGGTAACGATAATCCTCAAGCTTCCATCGTCGGAGAAATTACCTTTAATAGTGACTTTTATGATTACGAAACCAAATACACTGACGGAAAAGCCCAATTATTTATACCTGCTTCCCTTCCAGATGAAGTAGTAGAAAAAATCCAATCTATGGCGATAGAAGCATTTAGCGTGATTAATTGTGCGGGTTTATCGAGGGTAGATTTTTTCTATGTAGAAGCCACAGGGGAAGTCTTAATTAACGAGGTGAATACCTTACCCGGTTTTACTGCTTTTAGTATGTATCCCCAACTTTGGGAATCTTCTGGAGTTTCTTTTCCTAATTTAGTCGATAAATTAATTCAATTAGCTTTAGAAACTCATCAAAATTTAGTCAGTGATGGCAAATAACTGGTAATCTTATTTTTTGAATGAAAAGTTACTTTAGGGAAGAATAATGGAACGTACTTTTTTAATGATTAAACCCGATGGAGTGCAGCGTAATTTAGTCGGTGAAATTATCTGTCGTTTTGAAACTAAAGGTTTTACTTTAGTGGGTTTAAAAATGTTACAAGTTTCTGAAGAGTTGGCAAAACAGCATTATGATGTTCATAAAGAAAGACCTTTTTTTGAGTCTTTAGTACAATTTATTATTTCCGCTCCCGTAGTTGCCATGATATGGGAAGGAGAAGGAGTAGTTGCTTCTGCCAGAAAAATTATTGGTGCTACTAATCCTTTAACGGCTGAACCCGGTACAATTAGAGGCGATTATGGTGTTAGTATTGGCCGTAATATTATTCATGGCTCTGATGCTATTGAGACTGCACTCAGAGAAATTAGTTTATGGTTTAAAGATGATGAGTTGGCTAATTGGACTCCTACTATTAAACCTTGGGTTTACGAATAATTATTAATAGTTTGTGGTTCGTAGTTATATTTCTTAATATTAATTACTAATTACTATTAATTGCTTGAACCACAATTTACAGCAGTTTTCAAATAAATAGACCACAGCAATATTAGTAGGGTGCGTCAAAAACAATAAATTATGGGTAAACTTAATTAAGTTATAAATCTGACGCACCCTACATCTAAATTTTTGTGGTTTATTCAGTTAAATATATGAATAATATTATTAATTTCAAGCATAAATTATTACTTAAACTTTGGTTATTATTAGTAACAATTATCTTATTATTAGGAATTTTTTTTCGTATAGCCTACTTAGGAGAAAAAATATATTGGGTAGATGAAGTTGCCACTTCTATGCGAATTAATGGCTATTATCAACAAGAAGTAATTTCCCAATTATCGCAACAATCAATTATCAGTATTACTGACTTACAAAAATATCAAAAAATTACGCCTCAAAAAACTTGGTCTGATACGATTAATGCTTTAAAAACAAGTCCAGAACACGCACCATTATACTTTATTCTAGCTCGTTTTTGGATAAATATTTGGGGTGATTCTGTGATTGCCATTAGAAGTTTATCGGTAATATTTAGTTTAATTTGTTTACCCTGTTTCTATTGGTTATCTAAAGAATTATTTGATTCTTCTCAGATTCCCATAATTGCCATGTCTTTAATGACAGTATCTCCTTTTTTTGTTGCCTATGCACAGGAGGCACGCCCTTACAGTTTATGGACATTAACAATTTTACTTTCCAGTATTACTTTTTTAAAAGCGATTCAAAATAATAATTGGTTAAACTGGTTATTTTATAGTTTAAGTTTAATCTTAAATTTTTATACTTCTTTATTATCAATTTTAGTAATTTTTGGACAACTACTTTACATTTTTTGGAATAAAAAAATAGTAAAACCAGCTTTATTAGCGGTTACTTTGGCATTTTTGGGTTTTATTCCTTGGCTATTAGTTATTTTTAATTCTCTGCAAAGATTAGAAAATAATACTGTTTGGATGCAAGAGCCAATGGATATAATATCCATGATGGCAATTTGGCTTTATAGTATAGCTATTATTTTTATTGAATCACCTATTCATTTAAGTTTAAATCCTGTAATGATAATGAGAATTATAGTTGATTTTAGTTTATTTATTTTAATAGGTTTTGCTTTTTATTATTTAATAAATCAAGCAAAACCAAAGGTTTTTTATTTTATTTTATTTATATTTATAATACCTCGTTTAATTTTTATTTTTTTAGATTTAGTGGGCAATAAACAAGCTTCTACTGCTCCTCGATATATGATTCCTTTGTACCTTGGCATTGAGTTAACTCTTGCTTATTTATTAGCTTCTAAGTCTTTTTTCCCTGATGCTAAAAACTCTAAACAAAAAAAATGGACAATTATATTTATATCAATTATTTCCATAGGTCTTATTTCTGGTATCTTTAATCTTAAAAGTTCACCCAAATATCAAAAAACTCGTAACTTAGATAATATTCCCATTACAAATATTATCAATCAAACAGAAAAACCATTAATTATATCTGAAACTAAAAATACTTTAGATTTAATTTCCCTTAGTTATATCTTACAAAATAAAGTAAAAATCAAATTATTATCTTCGGATTTTAATCATGCTTTAAATCTTAATCAATTTGATAATATCTTTTTATTCAATCCTTCTGATAATATGATAGAAAGTTTTAAAAGAAAACAAAAATATACTTTAGCAGAAGTTTATCAACCTTATGTATTAAGCCCAGATGAAATACATTTATCTCTTTGGCAAATTAATTAAATTGTTATTTGTTATTTGTTCCTGCCAAATGTTTAGTAAATTTTGTACAGCATTATCCCAATTATATTTAATAACATATTCCCTAGCATTAGTTCCCATTTTTTCTCTTAAAGTAGAATTATTAATTAAAATTTCTACTTTTTTTAAAAAATCTTGTTCATCTCCTGCTATGAATAAAAATCCATTCCAATTATCTTGAATACTATCAATTACTCCTCCTTTACACGGTGCAATTACTGGTATTCCAGATGCAAAAGCTTCTAAAATAGTTAAACCTTTAGTTTCTTTTTCGGAAGTAGTTATATGGATGTCACAATTAGCTAAAAGTGCAGGAATATTTTCAGGAGAAACTCTACCTAATAAATGAAGATTAGGTATAATTTTTGCTAATTTATTTAAAATTTCCTCCTTCATTGGCCCATCACCAGCTACAATCACAGCTATATTCTCCAAATTAATTTTATCTGCAAATTTATAAAAAGCCTTAATAGTAAAATTCCAACCTTTATCAACTGTTAATCTTCCTAAAAAAATTAACTTAATTTTATTATCAATATTTTTTAATTTATATTTATGCTCAAAAAATTTATCCTCTCGAAGTTGTGGAGAAAATTTAGTTGTATCAACTCCTAATAAGTCAGATTTGCATAATTTTTTAATTCCTATATCAAGTAATCTATTGTAAGTATTATCTCCAGAAACAAGAGTAATATCGTAAAAATTGTATAGCCACCTTAAGAATATTTTAAATAAAAATTGAACTATATTTTCTATGGGCTGAGGTAAAGGAAAATAATCTTTTCCATATTCTAAAAAGTTAGTATGAAAAAAACTAACGCAAGGAATATTATTTTGTTTGGCAAAATGTAGCCCCGGAATACGAAAAAGGCCTAAAAAAAGTCTTTCTGGCTCATCAACATGAATAATATCGGGCTTAAATTTTTCTAATTCTTCTAGCAGAATCTTATAGGATTTATGACTAACATTACGCTCAAAATCAAAACCCATAAAAGCTTCACTATCAAGACTAACAACCCTTACTTTTGGTGAAATATAACCGATATAATCTTGATAATTGGGATAAATTGTTTTTAAATCACTATAATCAGGACATAATAGTAATACTTCATGTCCATATTCACTTAATTTTTGTAGCCTATTATATAGGCTACAAGTAATACCATCAATTACAGGCAAAAAACCAGAGCTAATAATAGCAATTTTCATCTATAAAATTATGTAATAATTTATAATTTATGTAATAATTCATAATTTTATAAATTATGGACCACAAAAAACTGCTTCTTCTACATCTTGACGACTGAGAGAATATTTAAACGCTCTGGTAATATCTTTTCTTCCTTCTCCTGCGTTTAAATAGCGTACACTTAAACCTTCTACTTCTAAACTGATTTCCGCTTCCCAATTAGGTTTTTTAATATACCAACAGTGTAAATTATTTTTATCTTGTTCGCAGCCTAATTTAGTTAACCAAATTTCTATTTCCGGTAAAGGATGATTATACAAAGGAATATCTGAAGCAGGAAGCACCATAATTAAAGATCGATTATAAAATAACAATTACTCAGTTATTTTAACTGATTTTCACTTATCTTATAATGGTTCACCTTTGATAATAGAAATAATCGCAACTAAAATTATACAACCAAAAAAACTAACACCCATAAGCACTAGAGCAAAAATTTCACCTCCAGATAAGGGGCGATCGCTCGGATCAAGATAAGCTGAGTTAGACTGATATGTATATGGGGATTTGTGCAGATCTAAATGGGATTGAATGACATTAATTCGAGAATAACCTATTTTTTGGTCATAAAGCGATCGCTTTTCAGGATTACTCAATGTACCATAAGCTTCATTAAGCTGTTGAAATTTTCTTGTCGCTTCTTTTGAATCTAATTCTGTTGTATCGGGATGATAGAGTTTGCTTAATTCTCGATAGGTGCGCCTAATTTCTATTACTGAGGCAGAGGGATGTAACCCTAAAACACCGTAATAACTATTAGCTAACCTAGTTGCTACGGAATTTTGTTTTTGTTGCGTTTTTGTTTCTTGGGAGTACATCTTCTTAGGGATTAGCGGTTAGCCGTTAGCCGTTAACTTTTGTTTCTAAGCTATACTTTAACTACTATAATTATAGTAATTATAAAATACAATAAGCTAATAGGCATTTAAACCAGATATTTTAAAATTAGGAAACAAACCATCAATCCCTTACCTATTGCCTGATCTCAATAGGTAACTTAAATGCGTGACAGCTTACTTAAAAGTTAAACAATTTCCGTTTTATTTAGTCCGATAGCCAACCAAATAATTGCCCTAAAGTTAATTGAAAAGCTTTAGCAAAATCAGGTACAGGTAAAATGTCGGTTGGTGTATCAATAAAGGCTGGTTGTTGCTTAGGAAAATAAACTAATACAGACTTTTCTTGAGGATCGATTAACCATCCTAATTGTGTGCCATGATCTAAACAATGGAGAATATTTTTCGTAACTCTACTATAGCTTTGTTCGGGAGATAAAATTTCAATCGTCCAATCGGGGGCAACTTGAAATGAATCTGCTATTTCACCATTATCGTCACGGGGAATTTTTTCCCAAGTAAATACAGTTATATCAGGAATAATAGAACGTTCACCAAAAGTACATCTTAATTCAGAAAAGGCACGAGCCGTTTTATTAGATTTAAGAACAACATTAATAGCAGTAGATAATTCAGTTTGAATTGTACTATGTTTTCCTTTTGGCATAGGTTTTTGGATAACTTTTCCGTCAATATATTCCTGGGCAGGTTTGGTTTCTGATAATGCTAAAAACTCTTTTAGCGTAATTAATTTAGATAAAGCTATAACCATTTTTTTGTTTGTAATTAAATGTAATAGTTACTTAAATCCTATTATATCTATTAACAGAATAAATAGTTTAATTAGAAAGAATTAAACACAATTAGCTATCAACTTTTTGTTAAAATTTTACATTGATAGCTGATAGTTTAAAGATGATTATTTACCTTTTTGACTATTTTTAGCTTGCTCTAAGGCAATTTCTTTCATGGCTTCATAGGATGTGCGATTAGAAGTACCTTCAATGGCTTTAACTGCTAAGTCTTGTACTTGTTTTAATGCTGCTTCTAGTTGTTTAGATAACTTATCAATTCTTTCCTGACTATTACTAATATTATCTTCTAAGGTTTTAATTCTTAATTGATAATTTCTTCTTTCTCCTTCTATTTCTTTATTGCGCAAGTCTGCTTTGACTTTTACCTGATAGTTACCTATTCCTTTTCCTTCACCTTCTCCCTGTTTAATTTTAGCTTTTAATTGTTCTTCAAAATCAGCAACTTTTTGCTTGGCTTCTGCATATTCTTGCTCTTGTTTACCAATAGTTTCCTCTTTTTCTTGCCATTGTTTTTCTTGTTGTTCTTTTATTTCTGCTAATTCTTTATATAAATTTTGCTTTTGTTGTTCAAATTGCTCCTGAGTTAATTGTCTTTCTTGTTGTAAATTATATTGATACTCTTGCTCATTTCTAACTCTGGTTTTTTTATGATTTTCATTTCTTTCTTGGATTTGTCGGTTATGATTTTCTTTTTGTTTATGCCAATCATAATTTAATTGTTTAATTTCTTGTTGTAAATTTTCCTGTCGTTGATTAAATTCTTCATGAAATTGTTTAGAATTTTCTTGATATTCTGCAATCAAATCATCTAAACTTGTATCTGTAATTTCTTCTATGTCATGTAATTCTTGTAATTCTTGAATTTCTAAAACTAATTCAGATTTTATTTGTTCTAATTTAGTAGCTTCAGCAATTAATTTTTCTGATAAATTACTAACGGAATTACCAAAACCTAGTTTCAGGGTATCTAAATTTTTAATTGTTTCTTTTATCCCTGATTCTACTAACATATTTGCTGGATTATTTTTCTTTGTTTCTGTGACTATATTCATAGAAGTATCAGAAGTTTTTGGATTTTTGGTTACTTGTTTAAGTTGTGCGGCTATTTCGGCTTTTTCTTTTTCTAATTGACGATAAGCTTCTAAAATTTCTGCTTTGGTATTTTTAGTATTAACCATTATTTATTCATCCTTTTTATTTAGTTGCTGTTGTACTTTGAAATGCTCTTAAGGCTAAATTCTGTGACTGATTTGTGGCTGTTTGTAACTGCTCCATAATTTCAGTGATTTGTTGAGTTTGTTTTTCGATTTTAGCTTCTAAAGATAGTAGTTGTAATTCATATCCTTGTTTTTCTGCTTCCCATTCTTTCTCAATCAAATCTGTTGCTACTTTACCTTGTTTTTCTGCTTCTTTAATTGCTTCTCCTTTAGCTTTATTATATTCTTCTTTAAGTTTATCTTCAAAACCTGCTATCTTTTTCTGATTTTCTGTAAATAGTTTCTGTTGCTCTGCTAATATTTTTTCTCTCTCACCCCATCCTTTTTCTTTCTCTTGATTAATTATCATTAATTCTCGATCTTGTTTTCTTTTTTTATCTTCATATTCATCCATTTCTAATTTACGTTTTCTTTCGCTTTCATACTGATAATCTATTTCTTCTTGTTGTCTGAATTTAAGAGTTGATTCTGCCTCTTCCGTTACCATGACAGTAAATTCTTGTAACTCTTTTTCCCAAAGTTTTTGGGTTGTAGATATTTCTTTTTCTAAAATCTCTTTTTGATTATTAATCTGATGTTCTAATAATTTTAATTTTTCCTGATGTTCTTGAGTTAAAATGTGCAAGTTATCAGCGACTAAACGTATTTTTTTGATTTCCTTCAGATTTTCGGTTTCAACAGTGTAAGCTTTTTGTAATTCTTCTAGCTTGCTTGACTCTGTGGTTAACTTTTCTGCTAACTCTTTAATAACATTACCAAAATCTAATTGTAGGGTCGCTAAACCATTGATTATATTATCTACAGTATAGGAGGCCACTGTTTGTAACAATTCTTTATTTTTCTCTTTTTCAGCTTGTTCCTCTTTAGTTGCGATTTTTAAATCTTTTTGATTAATTTCAGACATTAATTTGACAAAATCTGCTACTATTCTCTCTTTAGAATCTATTTTCATGGGCTGGTTCATTTTTATTGACCTTGATTTAATAAGCTTAATGACTATTTTATCAAGTTTATGTTAACACCATCTTGAATGATGTATCAAAACATTGTAAAATTTCTTCAAAATAATGAGGATTTAAAAAATGATAGAAGATTTTGGTAGTGTTATTCGACAAGCGAGAAAAGACAAAAGTTATAGTCAAAGAGTGTTAGCAAAACTAATTGGCATGGATTTTACCTATTTATCCAAATTAGAAAATAATCGGGCTGATTATCCCCCTAAAGAAGATGTAATTCGCTCTATTGCTAAGGAGTTGGAATTGGATCAAGAAGAATTGATTTATTTAGCAGGTCGTATTCCTAAAAAAGAAACGGCATTACTCAAAGAACATTATAAAACCATGCCTGCATTATTCAGAAGAATTCGGGAAAACCCAGAGTTTGCTGAAAAAATGTTTCAACAACTAGATAAATAAACAAAAAGTTACAAAATATTAAGAATTGAAATTTTGTTGGTCGAATTTCGACAACTTATCGTTAATAATCCCACGCTTTAATAAAATTACCATAATGCCTTGATAGTTTTGGAACAAGTGTGGGATTCCTACTGTTTGAAGTTTCCCAGATTAAATTTATTGATAATTGTCGATCGCAAAAAACACCAGATTTGTAAAAATAAATCTGGTGTTAAAAATATGTTTTATTTAATTAAATGGTTGATATTAAAAATATTTTAAGGTGCTAAAGCATTACCTCTAAGTAAACTGCCGATAGTTTTAGCTGTAATTTTTAGCTGTACTAAAGGATTAGCCGGTACTACTGTTTTATACAGATAACTGTCAAAGGTCAGTTTTTGTACATCTACATCAGCACACATTTCTACAAACGCTTCTCTAGTTGCGTCAGAACGGTAAAATACTGATTGAAGTATGTCTAATACCTTATAAGTTAAACCATATTTCTTATCCCAACGTTGCAGATATACTTTTAACTCGCTTTCGGTGGGGATACGTTGTCCATTATTGGAAATTTCAACAATGGTTTCAGCACACATCCTACCGGATTTAGCAGCAAAATAGATTCCCTCTCCACTGGATTTTGTGACATATCCAGCAGCATCTCCCACTAAAGCAACTCTACCAACTACACGACGAGGACGAGGATGTTCGGGGATAGGATGGGCTTCTACTTTAATGATTTCACCGCCTTCTAAGCGTTTTGCTGCCCTAGCACGAATACCAGCTTGTAACTGTTTGATAATGGCTTTATTTACTTTCATCGTGCCAGTACCAACCGCTACGTGATCGTATTTAGGGAATACCCACGCATAAAAGTCAGGGGAAACATCATTTCCCACATACATTTCTGCTAAATCGTGGTAGTAAGCCATTTTATCTTCAGGCAATCTAATTCTTTCTTGAAAGGCGATCGCATAATTATAATCACCAGCATCAATAGCTTTAGCTACTCTAGAGTTAGCTCCGTCTGCACCAATTACCATGTCAACTTTCAGGGTTTTCATTTCCCCTTTAGTGTCACCATTAGAATGATCGGCATAGTGGAGGGTGTATGCTTCTGTGCTATTAGTGGGTATATCTAATTGATACATTGTACCGTTAATTAGATTTGCTCCGCATTTAGCTGCTCGATTGCGCAAAAATCCATCCAATACTTCCCGACGACACATACCGATGTACTCGTCTTCTTTTAAAGTCTCACCAATATTAACTTCAATATTAGAAGGGGAAATCATCTTCATTTTACGCACTTGGCGATCGATAATTTCGGGAGGTAAGTCAAACTCGTTTACCATGCAGAGGGGAATAGCACCACCACAAGGTTTGGCGTTATCCAGTTTACGCTCGAATAAATAAGTTTCAATTCCCGCTTTTGCTAATACTTCTGCGGTAGATGAACCAGCAGGCCCAGATCCAACAACAGCTACCCTTAATACCAAGGCTCTTCTCCTATAATCTCTCTCTGACTACGGATCATAAGGTAACATGGACTATGCTTTTATAGCTACTGTTTAGTCTGTTATTGCCCTTTTTTGAAACACAGCTTAACATTTTTGTTACATAAGTTAATACAAATTGTTTCACTAAACTTAAATTACTTGACTAAATTACTAAATGGTTATATGATTATAGTTAAGAAATGTAAACTTCCCCCTGCTAAAAAACTAAAAGCAAAAGAGGCATTATAGATGAATCACTTTAGTAAAATTTTAGACACATCTTTTGAAGAAGCAATCTCTCAGGTAACTAACGCCCTTAAAGAACAAGGGATGGGAGTTCTCACAGAAATTGATGTCCAAGCAACCTTAAAGAAAAAAATAGATGTTAATTTTCGTAAGTATAAAATTCTTGGTGCTTGTCACCCAGTGATTGCTTACCAAATGCTACAAACTGACGATAAAGCAGGAGTTTTTTACCCTTGTAATGTAGTTGTACAAGAACATGAGGATGGCAGAGTTGAGGTATCAGCAGTCGATCCTTTAATGATGTTTTTGACTATACACAGTCCTAAAGCTAAAGAAATTGCTCTTGATGCCAGTCAAAAAATGCAAGCAGTAATGGAACGTTTGGGTAAACCTGAGTTAGTGACTTTGGCTAGTTAGAGATTAGAGCCAAGTGTTACTAAACTTGTGGAAGAAGTTTATTTATTGAGTAAAAACGTTTAATTTATTAATTTTAAGGAGAAAATAGCCATGTTTAATAATGTAGGTACAATTGACCGCCTAATTCGTTTAATTTTAGCCGTAGGATTAGCTTATTTCGGTTTAGTAGTTTATAGCGGTTCTACTTTAGGAATTGTGTTAACCATTGTTGCTGCTGTTTCTGCCCTGACTGCTTTAGCTGGTTCTTGTATGCTTTATGGTTTACTCGGTATCAATACTCGTAAAGAAAATCCCCAACAAAACTAAATAAGCTAATAGCTAACAGCTAACAGCTATTAGCTACTTGTTAAATCTAATAAGAAATATGGAGGTATAAACCAATGGACGAGAGTTTTCCCTTAGAAAGCCCATCCATGTCACGCAGACAGTTACTAAATTTTCTCACTGGTGCTGTTGTTGCCGCTACTGCTGGTGCAGCCCTTTATCCTACCAGTAAATTTTTCATGCCGCCTTCAGAAGTTGGTGAAGATGGCTCGATACTTGCAAAGGATATTAAGGGAAATCTAATTCCTGCCAGTCAAATTTTAGCAGAATCCCCCGGAACTAGGGCTTTAGTTGCAGGACTAGCCGGAGAACCCACTTATCTTACTCTTAGAGAAGATGGAACATTACATCCTTGGGGAATTACCGATAACTGCACCCATTTAGGCTGTACGTTTCCTTGGAATGCTAACGATAATCAATTTCAATGTCCCTGTCACGGTTCTCGTTACGATGCTGAAGGGAGGGTATTACGAGGCCCTGCACCGCTTCCTTTGCGACTTGCCCATGTAAAAGTTGAGGGTAACAATATTCGGATTTCTCCTTGGACAGAAACCGATCCCCGTACAGGCGAAAACCCTTGGTGGGTTTAATAATCTCAAAATCTAAAAGACTAAAGGGTAAATTAAGAGTGGGATTAGTTATTAATTCTGAAAAAATCCTAAGCTGTAACGCTCTCATGCTTATTTAGAGAGATATAATATTAGTGTGGCGATCTGTTTGCGATCTTCGATCGCATAATCTCTAAACAACCCTTAAGCAATTAAACACAACATTCCATCGAAGTTCCATTTTTTAGTAAGGTACTTTGTAATTTAGCAGTTTTAGAAAGGGTCAAACAAACCCTTAACGGGAATGGAAACTCCACCAAAGTTTACTATCAACAAATAAGTCTTTAAGTTTTTTAAGAGAAAGTTTAGTTTATTTTCTCAATGCTTCTAAGTCTGGTGAAATCAAAATAAATACAGACTATCGGGAGATTCAATTCACTGCCGAAACTTTTCCACCGCAGTGTAAGTATTTTTAACACGAATAGTTAGATAGGAGTGTCTATTATGACTACTTTAATTCAACGTCGTTCCGAACTCGATTTTTTGCAAATCTGGGAAAGGTTTTCCCAATGGATTACCAGTACAGAAAATCGCATTTATCTCGGCTGGTTTAGCGTGCTGATGATTCCTAGTTTGTTGGTTGCTGCCACCGTTTTTGCGATTGCCTTTATTGCTGCTCCTCCTGTGGATATTGACGGTATCCGAGAACCAGTAATTGGCTCGCTTTTAGGTGGCAACAACATTGCTACCGCAGCAGTTATTCCTACTTCTGCGGCCATCGGTTTACATTTTTATCCATTATGGTCAGCTAGTTCTGTAGATGAGTGGCTTTATAATGGAGGCCCTTACCAACTGATAATACTTCATTTCCTCATCGGTGTTTGGGCTTATTTAGGCAGACTTTGGGAATTAAGCTATCGCTTAGGAATGCGTCCTTGGATTGCCTTGGCTTTTTCTGCACCTGCTGCTGCCGTAACATCTGTTTTACTGGTTTATCCCATTGGCCAAGGTAGCTTTTCCGAAGGAATGCCCTTGGGTATTTCTGGGACTTTTCACTTGTAGTTTTTTAATTAAATGAACTACAAAAATTAAAATGTAGGGTGCGTCAGACAGATAAATTATCGATAAATTCATATTACTGAAAAATCTGACGCACCCTACTGGACTGTTTCAACTAAAATAGGGCAATAGATTGTCTTTATGATTTGGTGGGCATTGCCCACCCTACTAATGCACACTTTTAACTGAAACAGTCCACTACTACAATTATTGTGTTCTATTAACCTGAAAGCTGCTGTAAATAATTCAGAAACATCAAAAAATTTAGTACAGCTAGATAAAAGATTTGAAAATGACATCTATTTTAGACTCCCAACCACAAATTATTAATCTTTCACCAAAGGAATTTAGTAAATTACCCAAGCCACCTCGATTAATTGATGTTCGCAGTAGTTTTGAATATTCTCTGTTTCATGCTCCAAACTCACTCAATATAAGTCTTCCCCGCATTTTGATCGGGAATACTTCTTGGCTGCGCCGTTGGTTTCTCCCTCAGTGGTTTCGAGAGTTACCAAAAGATGAACCCATTGCCCTAATTTGTCTTACATCTCATCGCAGTCCAATTGCTGCCAAACAATTGGTAAAAGCTGGATTGACAAGAATTTACAATATTACTGGAGGCATGATGGCATGGCGAAAACTGGGGCTTCCTACTTGTAAAAGCAAATAAATAAAATAACTTAATGAATAGGAATTTAAGCCCATGTGGAAAATTTTATCCGCTCTGCAAAAAAATTTAGTTTGGTCTGTTCCCGCTTTTATGATTGCAGGGATTATCTTTGGTGCATTAATTAACGCAAGTTTTCTCAAAGCTGCAATTGTTCCCCTAACTTTTCTGATGGTTTATCCGATGATGATTAACCTCCAGATTGCTAAAGTCTTTGCCGGGGGAGATTTTAAACTGCAAGCAATTACCCAATTGATTAACTTTGCCATTGTACCCTTTTTTGCTTTTGGCATTGGTAAGTTATTTTTTAGCGAGAGCCCCTTAGTTTTATTGGGATTGTTACTTACTTCCTTGCTTCCTACCAGTGGGATGACTATTTCTTGGACAGGTTTTGCTAAAGGGAATCTCAATGCAGCGATTAAAATGACTGTAATTGGTTTAATAGCTGGTTCTTTGGCTACTCCCCTCTATGCCAAATTTTTGATGGGTACAGTAGTGGAAATTCCTTTAGTTGAAGTGTTTAAGCAGATTGTAATTATTGTCTTTCTACCGATGCTATTGGGGTTTGTCACTAAACGAGTAATTATCGCCACCGTCGGAGAGAGTAAATATAACAAAAATCTCAAGCAAAAGTTTCCTGTGTTTTCCACCATTGGTGTCTTAGGTATTGTCTTTGTCGCCATGGCACTGAAAGCCAAGTCAATTGTTTCTAATCCTGTGGAGATTTTATCTTTCTTTGTGCCGTTAATAATTATTTATGGCTTCAATTTTGTTTTAAGTACCTTGATTGGTAAAGCTTTATTTTCACGGGAAGATGCTATAGCTCTAGTTTATGGCACAGTAATGCGGAATCTTTCTATTGCTCTGGCGATCGCCATTACGGTATTTGGTTCGGAAAAAGGCTCAGAAATCGCCTTAATTATTGCTATGGGGTATATCATTCAAGTTCAATCCGCCGCTTGGTACGTCAAGTTAACCGACAAAATCTTTGGCGCACCTGCAATGGAAGCGCAACTTGAATAAATTTATCTGGGAGTCAAAATAATGAGACATAAAACTCCTCGATGGCTCAATTGTAGAGTTGGAAACGGGACTTTTAGCAATGGGTTCTCGCTACCACCATACCTATCTTTCTAACTTTAATTTGGAAAAAGAAAGAGACTATCTAGTAACTGACAAAACCGGACGAACTTCTCATCCTCGGATTTTTGCCATTGGCGACCTCAAAGTAGGACTCAATCAAGTAGCGCGATCGCTCCTAAATATAGTCCTAGAGGAAATATTGGCTCTCCCATTGAAAATAAACAAACTTTAAGGAGTCGCTTTCGTCGGTTAGTTTGGACTGAAACCCCCACTGAGGTTATACCATTCGTATATGTAACTGGAACAATTCCTCGACATCATCCTTTGGAAAATACAGGGGGAGCGTTTTGGCATAATTGCGAACATACACAAGTCGATCCTCTGTTGGACGATCAAGCTTTGTATCTACAAGTACCTGAAGGTATAGTAGTTATCTTAGGCTGCGCTCATGCAGGAGTAATTAACACCCTGGACTATATTGCCAAAATTACAGATACAAACAAGTTTTATGCAGTCATAGGTGGTATGCACTTGTTAAAAGCAAATCAGGAACGTTTAGAAGCTACAGTTGAAACTCTGACTAAATATGATGTTCAATTAATCGCGGCAAATCACTGTACGGGGATGAAAGCGATGACCTTTTTGTGGCACAAATTGAAGGAACGTTGTCTGGATTGTCATGTAGGTACTCAACTAAAGTTTTAAACTTTATTGTTAATTGAGCCTATTTTACTTTTACTACCTTCAAGATACTGCCATTGGCGATCGCCTGAATTTCTCCTTTAGCTAGGGGAATCCAGTTTTCGTTAGTCTAAACTACAGAAAAATCGGATATAGATTGTGATTTGGCAAGGGATTTAGTTAAGTTTTATTGTAAGTTTGCTGCCAGAATTAACAATAATTATCAACATCTAAAAGCTAATTTTATTTCTCATCTGGAAGATAAAGGATATAAATTTTCTCAAGGAATGTAAAATAATTGTTGTTACCTTGTCTTAAAGTTAGAATTAAAGGTCGCAGATTATTAAAATTAGAGGAAAACTGTGACAGTTAGAGTTAGAATCGCTCCTAGTCCAACAGGCAATTTACATATCGGTACAGCGAGAACTGCTGTATTTAACTGGCTTTTTGCCCGTAATCGTGGTGGTCAGTTTATTTTAAGGGTAGAAGATACGGATTTAGAACGCTCTCGCCCAGAATATACGGAAAATATTAAATCTGGTTTAACTTGGTTGGGTTTAACTTGGGATGAAGGGCCATTTTTTCAGACTCAAAGACTTGACTTATATAAACAAGCAATTCAAACCTTATTAGATAAAGATTTAGCCTATCGTTGCTATTGCACCCCAGAAGAATTAGAACAAATGCGAGCAACTCAACAAGCAAAAGGACAAGCTCCCCGCTACGATAATCGTCATCGTAATCTAACTCCTGAAGATGAGGCGAGTTTAAAGGCTGAAGGTAGAAAACCAGTAATTAGGTTTAAAATTGACGATCATCAAAATATTGTCTGGAATGATGCCATTAGGGGTACAGTCACTTGGAAAGGCAGCGATTTAGGGGGAGATATGGTTATTGCCCGTACTCCTGAAAGTGATACTGAGGCATTTGGTCAACCTTTATATAATCTAGCTGTAGTCGTCGATGATATAGACATGAATATTACCCACGTTATTCGTGGTGAGGATCATATTGCCAATACAGCAAAGCAAATTTTACTTTATCAAGCTTTAGGGGCTAAAGTGCCAGAATTTGCCCACACTCCTCTAATCTTAAGTAAAACCGGACAGAAATTATCAAAAAGGGATGGAGTAACATCCATTGATGACTTTAGGAAAATGGGTTTTTTACCTGAAGCATTGGCTAATTATATGTCTCTTTTGGGTTGGACTCCTCCTGATGCTACTGAAGAAATATTTACTCTTGCAGAAGCAGCCGAAAAGTTTAGTTTAGATAGGGTGAATAAGGCTGGAGCTAAATTTGATTGGGATAAACTTGACTGGATTAATAGTCAGTATCTCCATAAAATACCCGCTCCAGAATTAGTGGAATTATTAGTACCCTATTGGCAAGAAGCAGGTTATCAAGTCGATATAGAAAACGATCGCCCTTGGCTAGAAAATCTTACAGCTTTGATTACTCCTAGTTTAACTCGTCTAGCTGATGCACCTTCAGAAAGTCGTTTGTTATTAACAGAGGTTAATTATAGTGAAGATGCGATCGCACTTTTAAAACAAGAAGGAGTTAGGGACATTATTAAATCGGTTTTAGAAGCACTTTCTAGTCAAGAAAATTTCACAGAGGAGGAAGCCAAACAAATAATTAATCAAGTTACTAAAGCGAATAACCTTAAAAAAGGTTTAGTAATGCGATCGCTTAGAGGTGCTTTAATGGGTGAATTAAGCGGGCCAGATTTGATTCAATCTTGGTTATTATTGAACAAAAAACATGAAGATAAAAATCGTTTTCAACAAGCTTTAAACGCTATTACTTAGATTAATAAGTACCCCGAATAAAATTAATGGTAGGGTGGGCAATGCCCACCAAAAGGTTTTTGTTTAATTAATTTTATGTAACTATTTACTAGGGGCGATTATAATTCATAAATGTCAATTTTAAAAAAAATAATATGTAGTTCTATTTTGGTTATAAACATAATTTTTTTAGAGAGAGAAAAGTTTATAAATCATTTATAAACGCTATATATATCAAAACTAAGATTTGCTCCTACTCCAAATCATAACTTTTACTTCTATAATTTATAGTGAATTACTACCATCAAAAACGTTTAAAAATTAATATTCAAGGTGTAGTTCAAGGTGTCGGTTTTCGCCCTTTTATCTATCGTTTAGCTAGTGAATTAACTTTAACAGGATGGGTTAATAATTCGGCTCAAGGTGTAAATATTGAAGTAGAAGGAAAAACTGAAACTTTAAATACATTTCTCCATCGTCTTGAACGGGAAAAACCACCCCATTCTTTAATTCAAAATTTGCAAATTACTTGGCTAGAACCTTTAGGCTATCAAGACTTTACCATTCGGGCTAGTGTTGCTGGTGAATTAACTGCCCTTATATCTGCTGATATGGCTACTTGTGCTGATTGTTTACAAGAAATTTTTAATCCTAACCATCGTCGCTATCGCTATCCTTTTACTAATTGCACTCACTGTGGCCCTCGTTATACCATAATTGAAGCATTACCCTACGATCGCCCCTACACTACCATGAAAACATTCTCCATGTGTCGGGAATGTCAACAGGAATATCAAAATCCCCTTAATCGCCGTTTTCATGCTCAACCCAACGCCTGTGCTAAGTGCGGGCCAAAACTAGAATTTTGGGATCAAAATGAACAATTAATTGATAATTCTGAAGATGCTTTAATCGCTACTGTCAAAGCAATTCGTCAGGGTCAAATTATGGCAATTAAAGGATTAGGAGGCTTTCATTTAGTAGTTGATGCCACGAACCAAAAAGCCGTGCAACGTTTGCGTCAACGGAAACAGCGTCTAGATAAACCCTTTGCGCTGATGTATCCTCATCTAGATTTAATTAAACAGCATTGCCAAGTTTCAGCACTAGAAGAAAAATTATTGCTATCGCCCATTGCTCCTATTGTTTTACTCTATCGTCATAATTTTAAAGCTTTAAGTACCGCAGTTGCGCCGAATAATCCTTATTTGGGTGTTATGCTTCCCTATACTCCTTTACATCATCTTTTGCTTTCAGAATTGGCTTTTCCTGTGGTTGCCACTAGCGGGAATTTAGCAGGTGAGCCGATTTGTATTGACGAACAAGAAGCACAAAAACGTCTTGCAACCATTGCCGATGGTTTTTTAGTTCACAATCGCCCGATTTTGCGCCCTGTAGATGATTCTATTGTCAGAGTTATGGGAGGACGTACCATGATTTTAAGACGGGCTAGAGGCTATGCACCTTTACCTATTGCCCTAAATTTAGGCGGGGAAAATTTACCTGATTCTATGCTTGCGGTGGGAGCACACCTAAAAAATGCGATCGCCATTTTACATAAAAAACAAGTTTTTCTTAGTCAATATTTAGGTGACTTGGAAACTCCTCAAAGTTTAAATAATTTTGAAAAAACGATTACCAGTCTAAGTAAATTATATGAACTTAAACCAAAAACAGTTGTCTGCGATGGCCATCCTGACTATTTTTCTACTCAATACGCTCAAAACCTTGATATTCCATGTGTTCAAGTACAACATCACCACGCCCATATCCTCTCCTGTATGGCAGAAAATCAACTTTTAGGAGAAAGGGTTTTAGGTATAGCTTGGGATGGTACGGGATACGGATTAGACGGTACTATTTGGGGAGGAGAATTTTTCGGTGTCTCAACATCTGGCTCAATACAAAGAATTGCCCATTTAAAACCTTTTTTACTCCCAGGGGGAAATTTAGCAATTAAAGAACCTCGGCGGGTGGCTCTAGGCTTACTTTACGAGATTTTTGGTGATAATTTCTTGAGCGAGTCTCAATTGCAACCTTGGTTAAAAATTTTTGCGAGCCAAGAATTAAAAATTTTCCCCACTATGTTTAGTAAGAAGCTCAATACCTCTGTGACTTCTAGTATGGGAAGACTATTTGATGGAGTTGCTGCCTTAGTTAATTTATGTCACAAAGCTACTTTTGAAGGACAAGCAGCCATGCAATTGGAATTTGCTTTAGATGGTATTAAAACTGATGATTATTATCACTTTGAATTATTAACTAAAACCGAGATAATCGAAATTGATTGGCAACCTATAATATTAAATATTCTTGAAGATATTCAAAAAAATATCTCAGTAGGGATTATTTCCGCTAAATTTCACAATAGTTTAATTGAAATAATTATAGCGATCGCCCATAAAATAAAAATAGATAAAATAGTATTATCAGGGGGATGCTGGCAAAATAAATATTTATGCGATCGCACCATTCAAGCTCTAAACCAAGAAGGTTTTCAACCCTATTGGCATCAACTTGTACCTCCCAATGATGGCGGTATATCCCTTGGGCAGATTGTTGCCGCAGCTATGGAAATTAAACAAACAAGAAATAACAAATAACGAATTATGTGTTTAGCAATTCCGGGTAAAATTCTTAGTATTACAGGGGAAGATTCTCTTTATCGAACAGGTAAAGTTAGTTTTGGTGGTGCAGTAAAAGAAATTAGTCTTGCTTATGTGCCAGAAGCTAAAGTAGGGGATTATGCGATTGTTCATGTTGGTTTTGCCCTTAGTATTGTCGATGAGGAAGAAGCAAAACAAACTTTAGAAGCTATTAATCAAGTCTTATAACTTTTAGTAGTAAGGGATTAGCAAACAAATGATATACCAGTTTATCTATTTTTTGGTGGGCAAAATATGCTTTGAGAATATCCGGTAAACTCGATCTATCGGTTTTGGCCACCCTACTTTAAGTGGTACTTTATTTAACCGCAATTTCCTAAGCCCTTTAGGGCTTATATAGAGGACTTTAGTCCTCACTACAAACTTATAAAAATACTTACTAATCAGTTGATTGTGGCACCCATACAGAAACTGAACCTGCTAAACAAGAAAATTCTGCCCAACCTTCATCATTAGTAACAACTGGTTCATCAATGTGTTCGGTAATATCAATATAAGTTTGGTTAGGTTGACCTACTTCCATCCATTTAGTACCAGCATCGCCATTACTTAATACTACAGCCATTCCCCCCGGATGTTCTTCATCACCGAGTCTTGTCCAACCAATAGTATTACTATGATCGAAATAATCATATTGATCGCCAAAAGCATATTCTTGACGGGCAAATAAAAATTTATCAATAATCCATTGATGCTTATCCATCCAAATTTCGTACTCTTGTCCATCTCTTCCCCTATCTTTATAGTGCGCGCCATAGTAATCGGCATAAAAGATGCAAGGATAACCATCTCTTCTTAATAAAATTAAGGCGTAAGCTAAAGGTTTAAACCAACCTTCAACTACAGATTCTAAAGATTGCAAAGGTTGAGAATCATGATTTTCAACTAAAGTAACGGCTAAAGCTGGTTGCTGTTTTACTAATGTGCCGTCAAATATCTGACGCATATCGAAATTATTACCTGTCTTACTAGCCTCAGTAAAGTTATAGTGTAAGGGGGTATCAAATAAGGCAATGTCCCCACCAGTAACATCAATAAAATGATGTAAAGCTTCAATATGATTTGACCAATATTCACCCACTGCAAATAACTTTTTGCCAGCATGATGGCGAACATGATTTAGCCATTCGGGAAAGAATCCTGCTTTAACGTGCTTGACAGCATCGAAGCGAAAACCATCCACATTAGTAGTTTTGATATACCATTCACCCCAATATTTAAGTTCTCCCCTTACTTCAGGATGTTCCATATCTAAATCGCAACCCATTAAATAATCAAAAGAGCCTTGTTCTAAATCTACTTGTTGGTCAAAACCTTTATCTTTAAATAAATAAATTGCATTAGCATCTCCGTCATAAGCATTATAGTCAACAGCATCAAAATGCCACCAATGCCACTCCAGACTAGAATACTTACCTTTACGCCCCGGAAAGGTAAAGTGCGTCCATACCTTAACTTTTTGTAAATCTCCTATAGGCTCATGGCGGTTATTAGGGTTAAAAGGAGTAGCTTCTACCTCTTCTTCTTCATCGCCACCGAGTTTATGATTTAAAACCACATCTGCATAGATGTGAATACCATTTTTTTGAGCTATTTTAACTGCATTAATATATTCTTCTTTTGTCCCGTATTTGGTTCTTACCGAACCTTTTTGGTCAAATTCCCCTAAATCAAACATATCATAAACGCCGTATCCCACATCATAGCCACCAGCAGTACCTTTATAGGCTGGGGGTAGCCATACAGCAGTAACACCCACTTTAGCTAAATCTTCGGCATTTTTAGCTAATTCATTCCACAGGCTACCATCGGCTTCATTATACCAGTGGAAATACTGCATCATAACACCATTAAATTCTGACATATTAGAACTCCTGTTATTGGAAATTAAATAGTTATGCGTGATGTCACTTTAAAAAATTTTGGCTCTGTGAGTTTGAGTATGATAAATTACTAGCAAAAATGCCAGTGTAATAGAACTATTCTTCTGAAATTATCGAAGTTAGTTAAACCATAAGCATTTCTTTTAATTAACTTAATTTTCTGATTAATTCCTTCCACTACTCCTTGAGTTGTCCTATTATCAAAATAGGCCACAATTTCATCAATCCATCTTCTTATTGTCTTACAACTTTTGGGGAAATATTTATGTGCTTTTTCTGTCCATTCTATTAACTTATAAAAGGCCTCATCACTACTTATTTCCTCTTCATATATTTCCCTTAGTTTTTCTTTATGTTCATACATTTAAAGTTCAGGATTAGATGGCATATTTATTAAATCTTAATATTGCAAAATGTATATCCTATTATATAGTAGTACAAAATAAAGTTCTTATTTCATGACACATTCAGCTTTAGCCTTAGCAATGGCAATCATTTTTGAGGAAATATCGATCGCCCGAATATGCTTAACGTAGGGAGCATGAATCAGAGCAGTTGAGCCAGTACCACAGCCAAACTCTAACACTTCCATCTCTGGCTGTAAATACCCCCGTGTCACCTCTAATTTTTTCTGATAAGATGCCTCATCGGCAATAGGTTGTTTGGAGTATTTTTCGGCAATTTTATCCCAAAATTTAGATGAAGTTGTCATAAAATCCTCCATAATTAATTTTTATAGAATTAACTTAAATTTTCTGCTTGTACCACCATTAAGAAGAGTAAATAATTATCCGCAGAGAGATAATTTCTATAAGGGCAAAAAATATGTATCAGCGATCACATTTAAACTATTGACACTCTCACCGTCAAGCTGACGCTATGATGGGAGATTCTTGCGGATTTCAGATTGCCTCTTAACTAGGCTTCGACTATTGCTAATCTTGCCCCCGTCAGATCGACTCCACAAGCTTTTTATGTTCTTGGTGTCTTTCCAAGACACGGACTGCCCGGCCGCGAAAGTATCAAACGTTCTAATCCTTCAAAGTTTTACCTAAACAAGGATTTGTGTTTAGAACCCCATACTTTGACTATTTAGTTGTCATGGTACTTTGTTTTTTTTGTTTACTTACCCGGCCTACATTACTGGTTACTCGGTATAATAACTGTTGTACATCATATTTAATGTACTG
Organism: uncultured bacterium; assembly: GCA_964413275.1. Lineage (GTDB taxonomy): Bacteria > Cyanobacteriota > Cyanobacteriia > Cyanobacteriales > JAABRE01 > JAABRE01. The sequence continues at coordinate 24,577 of CAYPSO010000008.1, forward strand.
TCAATGGTTAGAAAGATTCAATTCACTCTACGGTTAACAGAAGATGAAAAATCAAGACTTGCTTACTATGCAAGATGCAAAAATGTTAGTATGTCAGAGGTTATACAAGACTACTGCAAACGATTGCCCAAACCACCAAGTAAAGCGGAGCGCCGAGGCGGCTTTGAAAGCCGCTTCTCGCCGCACCAAGAAGAAGAAAAAGACTCGTTAAATTAATCATTTAACTTCGCTTTTAGTTTATTAGTTCTATCTTTTATGGAGCAGGCAAAATGCCTGCTATTACAGCCGTTTTCAAATGAATTGAGGGACTTTGACTCAATTGTCCCTGAAAATTGGGGTCTAGGGGAGCGAAAACTGCTATTGTCCTAATTATTTACTTCTGATCTGAATCTTCGTCAGCATTAACTTTAGGAATATAATCAGGACGTTCTTGATTTTCCCAGCCAGCAGGACGTTTTGAGTTATACCAAGCAATAGAACCAAGGGTAATAGCTGCAATAAAACCAACCACATAAACAGCAGTAAAATAAACAGGAAAACCAGCACCTTGTGCAGATGCTTCCATAATTAAGTACATAATAATTAAACTCCGTATTTAAAAATTGATAATTTGGATAGTAAGCTTCTACACAAAAAATTGTATCAAAGTTTGGACTTACTCTTTTTTTTTGGAAATTTAGGGATTTTTATTTGACCTTGAGCTTCACAGCCAAAACCTTCCTTATACCAGAAATTCAAATCTACATCAACTAATTTAGTAACATCACCACATTTGGGGGAAATTATTTGACTTAAAGGAGCCCATAATACACTTCTAGTAACATCTAGCCAAGTTTTAAGAGCAAATTCTCGATTGCCCGGTGTGCCTGTTTCAGGAACTATTTCCACTTCTACAGCGATACCATTGAAACTTAAAATAGCTTGAGCCATCCATTTTGCCCTTGGTAAATGACTTGCAGAAGTAATTAATTTCACCTTGTGTATTTCCCATTGACGTAGAATCGGAACACCAAAATAAAAATTACCAAAAGTGTTTTGACCACATTTTTCTAGCCAAACTCGATCTAAAGGTACTTGAGTCCGTTGAAAAATTAAAAGAATACAGGGATCTTTAGAGCCTTGAGAAATTAAAATAGGCATATCAGGGTTATTTTGTCTTAATTCGGCTACATATATTTCCCTTTTAATCGAACCTCCCAATACCCAAAAAGCCTCGACAGGATAAGATTGAGCATTTTGTAAACGAGAATAATTCCATCCTAACCAAGTAAAAATAATAGTAAGTAGAAAAGAAATAATAACTATTATTCTGAAACGCCATTTATACCAATTAAATTTATTTAAACCCATCTTTTTTTGTCTTTGTGAACAGAAAAACTCTCAATTTTAGAAATTTATTGAGAGTTATAGCGGATTGATTTTGATATGAATTATCGTGAATACTTTACTTGCTATAACCTATCATAGTATTTTGAGACATCTTAGAGCAAAGGATAATCAGCAATGGATGCGGGTGAATTAATAGAAAAATATGCAGCAGGAGAACGAGATTTTAGAAATGTTGAGTTAAAAGGTGTTTTTCTAGGGGGAGTATGTTTAGATGGAGCTAACTTTAAAGGTAGTAATTTCACTGGAGCTAATTTAACAGGAGCTTCTTTTGTAAGAGCTAATTTAAGGGAAGCTAATCTAAGTCATGCTAACTTAGAGGCAGATTTAACTCAGGCTAATCTAATCACAGCTAATTTAACCGAAGCAACTCTGACTAATGCTCAATTGTCTGACGCTTGTTTAAGGGGAGCTAATTTAGCCAAAGCTAATTTAATAGCTGCGAATTTAACTAATGGGATTCTTAATGAAACCAATTTAAAACAAGCTAACTTAACTAGAGCTAATTTGAGTCATTGTAGTTTAGCTAGGGCTAATTTAACCGAAGCAAATTTAATGGAAGCTAATTTACAAAATGCTAATTTAACTAATACGGTATTAATTGAAGCAAATTTAGAAAGAGCTAATTTGGCACAGGCAATGTTGAATGGCGTTAATGGCATGAAAATTAATGGGAGTAAAGTGAATTTAACTCTAGCTAATATGAATGGTTCTAATTTCAGTCAAAGTAAATTTAAAGGTGCTAATTTAAGGAGTGCTAGTATTACTTGGACTAGCTTAAGGGGATGTGATTTGAGTGATGCAATTTTATATCGGGCTAAATTATGTTGGTCTAATTTAAGTGCTGCTAACTTGACTGGTACTGTTTTTACCGGTGCAAATCTCGATGATGTTAATTTTCTTCATGCTAATTTAAACGGAACTGTTTTTCCCACTGATAAAGAAGCACGGGGGCGAGAAAACAAACAACAATAGTAACTATTAAGCGATAAGTGTTAACTGAATGTGGCAAAATTGAAAAGTTATTAAAGTTTATAATAATCTCAGATGACTGTAACACTTCAAGCTCCTCCCAAAACTCGTCGTTTAGTTTTTCCTTTTACCGCAATTGTCGGGCAAGAGGAAATGAAATTATCTTTATTGCTCAATGTAATCGACCCTAAAATAGGTGGGGTAATGATTATGGGCGATCGCGGTACGGGTAAATCCACGACAATTCGTGCTTTAGCGGATTTATTACCAGAAATTGAAATAGTAGCAAACGATCCTTTTAGTAGTCATCCCTCAGATTTAGATTTGATGAGTGATGAAATCAAAGAAAAGATAGAACAGCAAATTCCTTTAGAAATAACCCATAAAAAGGTACAAATGGTTGACCTGCCTTTAGGGGCGACTGAGGATCGAGTTTGTGGCACCATTGACATCGAAAAAGCTCTTTCTGAAGGTGTCAAAGCTTTTGAACCCGGATTACTTGCTAAAGCTAACCGAGGTATCCTCTATGTAGATGAGGTTAACTTACTTGACGATCATTTAGTTGATGTTCTCCTTGATTCAGCCGCTAGTGGTTGGAATACTGTGGAAAGGGAAGGTATTTCCATTCGTCACCCTGCTCGTTTTGTTTTAGTTGGCTCTGGCAACCCCGAAGAAGGAGAATTACGTCCTCAATTATTAGATCGTTTTGGGATGCACGCTGAAATTCACACAGTTAAAGAACCAGATTTACGGGTTCAAATTGTGGAACAAAGATCGGAATTTGATCGAAATCCCTCTGAATTTACTCAGAAATATCAAGAGCAACAGGAAGCTCTACAGGAAAAAATTGTTAAAGCACAACAACTTTTACCCAGCGTTAACATTGATTATGAGTATCGAGTAAAAATTTCTGAAGTTTGCTCTGAATTGGATGTGGATGGTTTGCGAGGTGACATTGTTACTAATCGTGCAGCCAAAGCAATTGCGGCTTTTGAAGGTCGTACAGAGGTTACAGTGGATGATATTCGTCGGGTAATGACTTTATGTTTGCGTCATCGACTCCGTAAAGATCCCCTAGAATCCATTGATTCAGGTTATAAAGTACAAAAGGCCTTGGCTGGGGTTTTTGGTTTAGAGATTGAATAATTAAGTAATAAGTAATAAGTAACAAATAATATATTACCTATTACCTGCTGTTTTCTCCTATGACAAAAAAAGAACCTTTGATAGAACTCAAAGAAATTTCTAAATCCTTTGGCAATCAGGTCATTTTGGATAATGTTAATTTAACTATTTATCAAGGGGAGGCTTTAGTAATCATTGGCCCTTCAGGAACGGGAAAATCTACGGTTTTACGTATTATTGCAGGTCTTCTCGCTCCTGATTCTGGTCAAGTCTATATTAAAGGAGAGCCAAGACAAGGCTTAATTGAGGATGGTAACGATTCTATTAGTATTGGTATGGTCTTTCAACAAGCAGCTTTATTTGATTCTTTGACAGTAGGAGAAAATGTGGGCTTTTCTCTCTATCAACACTCTCGTTTATCTCGTCGTCGCATTAGAGAATTAGTGGAGGAAAAATTGGAGATGGTAGGACTCGGAGGAGTGAGCGAGCGTTATCCTGCTCAATTATCAGGGGGAATGCGTAAAAGAGTCAGTTTTGCTAGGGCAATTATGGCTAATCCTGACGATCCTGCCAGCAATCCTGAAGTTATTTTATATGATGAGCCAACAGCAGGTTTAGATCCCATTGCCTCAACAGTGATTGAAGATTTGGTCAGAAGATTACAACATTCCCAAAAAGTTTGCGGTACTTATGTGATGGTATCTCACCAAGATAGCACCATTCGCCGCACAGCCGACCGTGTAGTCTTTCTTTATGGAGGTAAAGTGCAGTGGCAAGGAAATGTCACAGAAATTGATGCTACGGATAATCCTTTAGTTAGACAGTTTTTTAGTGCCAGTATTTCTGGGCCGATCCGAGTCATTGACTAATTGTTACAATCAATAATTAAGATAAGGAGGAAAAAATGCGATCGCGAATGGTAAGAGAAGGCTCTGTGGGCTTATTTATCATTTTTGGAGTCGCCGTTTTTGCCGGCTTAAGCGTCTGGTTAAAAGGTTTAGAATTAGCTCAAAATGCCTATAGCTTTCAAGTCAAGTTTACCAATGCTAATGGCATGAAAAGAGGTGCTCCCGTGCGTTATCGTGGTTTCGAGGTGGGCAAAATAATTGCCGTTGAACCAGCAGCCAATCAAGTTGACGTTACCGTAGAGATTACCGCTCCAGATTTACGCATACCCCAAGATGCACTGATAGAAGCTAATCAAGCGGGATTTATTGGGGAAACCTCCATTGATATTAGTCCAAAAACAGCTTTAAGCAGTAACGCACAAAACTTCGATCCTAAAAATGAGAGTTGTGATTCTACTGTAATTATTTGTGCTAACGATCGTCTCACAGGGGAAATTGGGGTCAGTTTTGATACTTTAATGCGTAGTACCGCTAAATTGACCGATCTTTATACAGATCCCACCTTTTTTAAAAATCTCAATTCCACTGCTCAAAATGCTGGTTTAGCGGCGGGGGAAATAGCCAATCTTAGTCGAGAATTAACTCTGTTATCTCAATCTGTACGGGCAGAAGTTAAAAACTTTTCCAGTGCTGCCACTTCTGTCACCGAAGCTGCGGAAAAAACATCAAATCAACTCACAGAAACAGCTCTTAAAATTGAGAATAATATAGACAAATTTGGTGATACTGCCACACAATTGAGTAATACTGCCGCCCAATTTGGCAAAACGGCTGATGAGGTTAGTAATTTAGCCAATAATGTGAATGGTTTAGTAGCAGAAAATCGCAGTCAGATTCAAACTACTCTGACTAATTTGAGTGATACCAGCGAAAAATTACAAACTCTGTTGGTTACTTCTGAGGAAACAATGAGCAAAGTTAATGGGACTTTGGATCAAGTTAATTTAGAAAAAACCGTTGCCAACTTAGAAGTATTAACAGCAAATGCTGCCGAGGCTTCAGTTAATCTTAAAGATATTTCTCAAAGTTTGAACGATCCCAATAACGTGGTTTTATTACAACAGACTTTAGATGCTGCCAGAGTTACCTTTGAAAATGCCCAAAAAATAACTTCGGATTTAGATGAACTTACAGGAGATCCTACTTTTCGTCATAACTTAATTAACCTAGTTAATGGACTTAGTAATTTAGTTTCTTCCACAGAAAATTTAGAAACACAAATCGAAACTGCTCAAGTTTTAGAATTATTCATTGCTCAACAAAAAAATATTAAAAAACCTGAAAAATAGTGACTATTGTCTTAGAAAATATTCATAAATCTTACGGTAAGAGATTAGTAGTTAATCGAGTTAATCTGCAAGTTTCCCAAGGTGAAATTGTTGGATTATTGGGGCCTAATGGAGCGGGAAAAACTACTACTTTTTATATGACCACAGGATTAATTAAACCTGATGAGGGGAAAGTATGGCTCAATGGTTTTAATATTACTAAATTTACTATTGATAAAAGAGCTATTCTAGGACTGGGCTATCTTGCTCAACAACCCAGTATTTTTCGCCGTCTTACAGTTACAGAAAATATCCAATTAGTATTAGAACAAAATCCAATTCCTACTATTCAAAAAAGAAAACGTTTGCATTATTTATTAGAAGAATTTAGATTAGAAAAAGTTGCTAATACTTTAGGTGCTTATGTTTCTGGAGGGGAAAGAAGACGGACAGAATTAGCTAGAGCTTTAGCTGTAGGGGAAAACGGGCCACAATTTTTATTATTAGATGAACCTTTTGCGGGAGTCGATCCTATTGCTGTGTCGGAAATTCAAAAAATTATTGCTCAATTACGTCAGCGTAACATGGGTATTTTAATTACCGATCATAATGTTAGAGAAACTTTAGCTATTACAGATCGAGCCTATATTATGAGAGAAGGAGAAATTCTTGCGAATGGAACAACCGAGGAACTTTATAATAATTCTTTAGTCAGACAATATTATTTAGGCGATCAATTTAAAATTTAAAGTAATTTTATTAAGCTGTTAGCTGTTAGCTGTTAGCTGTTAGCGATTAGCGATTAGCGATTAGCTGTTAGCCAAATACTGAATACTAACTACTAACTACTAACTATTAACTATTAACTATTAATGATAAATAACAAACTAAATATTTTTAATATAGGAATATCCTTAATGGATCGCTACATTTTGAGTGAATTAACTGTACCACTTATTTTTGGTATTGGTTTATTTACTTCATTAGGAGTATCCATAGGAACATTATTTGATTTGGTACGCAGGGTTACAGAATCAGGACTCTTACTAGATGTAGCAGTAAAAGTTTTAATCTTAAAGATGCCAGAATTTATTGTTTTTGCTTTTCCTATGTCAGTTTTACTCGCTTGTTTAATGGCTTATAGTCGGCTTTCTAGTGATAGTGAAATTATTGCTTTACGTAGTATTGGAATTAATGTTTATCGGTTAATAGTACCCGCCATAATTTTGAGCTTATTAATGACTGGATTAACTTTTGTATTTAATGATTTTGTCAGTCCAAAAGCTAATAATCAAGCAACAATTATTTTAAAAGAAGCTTTAAAAAATGAAACCAGTAAATTTAAACAAGAAAATATTATTTATACTCAATATGGGGATGTTCCATTAAAAAACGGTCAATCTAAATATTCATTAACTAGATTATTTTATGCAGAAGAATTTGACGGACAAGAAATGAAAGGTTTAACAATTATAGACCGTTCTCAACCAAATCTTAATCAAATTATTCTTGCTGAATCAGCTACTTGGAATATTCTTGATAATCGTTGGGATTTTTATAATGGCACAATTTATTTATTAGCCCCAGACGGCTCTTATCGCAATATAGCTAGTTTTGAAAGTCAGCAACTAGATTTACCTCGTACTCCCATTGATTTAGGTAAAAAATGTAAAGACTATAATGAAATGACAATTAGGGAATCATACGAATGTTTAGATACTTTGAAAAATAGTGGAGATCAAAATAAAATTCGTAAATTAAATGTAAGAATACAAGAAAAATTTGCCCTTCCTTTTATCTGTTTAATCTTTGGGATTTTAGGGGCTGCTTTAGGCATTAATCCTCAAAATAAAGGCAAAGCTACAAGTTTTGGGATTTGTATATTAGTTGTTTTTTGTTATTATCTTTTAGCTTTTATTACTAGTGCTTTAGGAGTAAGTGGTGTTTTATCACCCCTAGTATCAGCTTGGACACCTAATTTATTAGGATTAGGAATAGGAGGATTATTATTAATTAAGTCAGCAGTGTAAGCTGTCACACACTTATAACTATTAACTATTAACTATTAGTTTTCGATTATCTAAAATACTTTCTGATACCTCAATTCTTATAAAAGCGATCCCGCAGGGATCTCGCAAAGCGAGTGCGCATCTTGATGATTTATATCTCTTAAAATGATTTCAAGAGTGCTAGGATCGGGAATTTCCTCACCGTCAGCGAGCATAAAAGCAATATGACCATTTAATGCTTCAGTTGCCATAATTTTTGCTTCTTCGATGGTTTCTCCTACACTAATACAGCCCGGAAAGTCATAGAATTACACACCATAATCGCTATGATTATCTTTATGAACAGTGGCTAAATAGCTAATCATTGATTTCTCCTTTAATGTAATTTTATATTTGCTTGTTTTTCGATACTTATTATTTGTTATTTTATTTGATGCACTCTACGAAATGCAATTTATTAGGATTAGGAATAGGGTTATTATTATTAATTAAGTAAAAAAAGAAAAAATGGTAGGGTGGGCAAATATGTTTAAATACCTGATTAAAATAATTATGGTTAATAATTTGCCCACCCTACACCGATTAATTTTACTTTTATGATGTTTCACACACAAAGAAAATTTGCTTAGTTATTAGTTATTTGTTATTTCATTTGACGTATTCTACAAGAAAGGGGATCGAGCTTGCTTGCGCTATTATGCGCTATTAATTTAATTTTTGAATGATCAACTCAAAAAAGAAAAAATGGTTTTAACAATTTCTTTCATTTAATATAAAATCCCTAACTTGTTCATGAAAAATGCGTTGACCATTTTTGAAAACCGATAAAGAAGCCCAACCTTGAGTATTATCAGTAGGAGGCCATTCATATTGATATGCTATTTGATATGTATATTCGCCATTTCTGGCTTTTGCTATAGCAACATTATTTCCTCCGGTTTCGTCAATAATAGGTAAAATTATAGAAGAACCATTTTTTTTGTTTTCTCCTACATAATAGTGTTTAAGAGTGTTTAGATTTATGCCACAATTTTGTGAATCATCCAACTCTACATAGGCACAAACAGCCGCCTTAAAACTCTTGGTACTTAAATAAACAAGCGTATCTAAATTGCGATTTGAGCAAATAGTAGAATCTGCATTCCAAGTAATTTTTGAATCAGCAGAAGATTGAAAGTATAACCCTGACCATAAATTGATTATAAATATTAATAAAAATGCTCTAGTACGTTTCATAATATTTTTAAGATTAACAGTAAAGAACATTTTACAAAGTATTATTACTATTGACAACAGTAATAATACTGAAATTGTTAGAAAATTTCTGATTCTGTACTATCTCAATGCGGTATTGATTTAGCTTGATGCCAAAGGCACGCTGCGCGCCCGCCTTCTCGTAGTGGACTGACACAGCTAATTTGTTGCTTTAAATTTTTGGGTTGGCTACTAAGTTGATTTGATAAACCGCAGAGAGCGCAGAGCGGTTGAGAGATGCCGAGGAAGCCTCGGCATATCCAATCAACCAAGAGAGATTGGCCGGTTTGTGTCATGGATTAATGGTTAAGGAGAGAGTTTTTTAGAGAATTTGCTGGTTTGGTTTCCAATTCTATTGCCCTATTTTAGGTGAAACAGTCCACTAGAGTGCGAAGCATGAAATGTAACGCACCACCAAGATAAACGGGAACATCTCTTGGATAATCTCAAATTTTAAATATATTCGGCGCATTACTCTGACACAATACTTTTATTGTTGAATTATTTTTTTTTTGTAAAAAAAGATTTTTCGGCTCGTCCAACTTCTTGTAAATATAATCTCAAAGTATCTTTAACCTCACCAATATATTTAATTTCACCTTTATCCAACCAAATTAATCGCTCGCAAGAATCAGCTACCATTTCTAAATCGTGGGAAACAAATAAAACCGTTGTTTTCTCATCCCAAAGTTCTTGAATACGTTGCTTACATTTGCGTTTAAAACGCTCATCTCCTACGGATAAAACTTCATCTAAAATTAAAATATCTGGTCGAACATCGGTGGCAATAGCAAAACCTAATCTCGCAATCATACCAGAAGATAAACCCTGTACGGGTACTAAAGCTTCCTTTTCTAAATCCGCAAATTCTAAAATAGAAGCGGCTCTATGTTTCATTTCTTGAAGGGAAAAACCGAGCATAACCCCATAGAGAACAATATTATCAATTACCGATAATTTGCGATCGAATCCAGCTTCTAATTCAATTACAGGAGCAACTTTGCCTTTGACTCTCACTTGCCCTGTGGTGGGTTTTAAAATACCAGAAATAACTTTTAGTAAGGTTGATTTTCCCGATCCATTCGCACCAACAATACCTAGTTTCTCGCCTTTTTCTATGACTAAATTAATCTCATTAAGAACTAATTTTTTAACAGGATGGCGATATTTCCCCTCAAAAAAAGCCAAAATAGTTTTTTTGAAATCATAGGAAAATTCTTCTTGTGTTCTACGGTAAAGGGAAACATTAGTAAGTCTAATTACTTCGTCCATTATAGCAAGTCCATAAACTGGGACTGCAAACTTCTAAAAATGTACCAGCCTGAAGCCAAAACAATTATACCCGCTAATAACCCATGTAAAATCAAAAATGGATCTGGCCATTCCCCAGAAAGGGAAATTTGCCGCAGACTTTCAATAATTGGCAAAATAGGATTCAGTAATAAAATAGATTTAACTTCATCGGGAACAATCTCCGCAGGGTAAAATACCGGAGAGCTTAAACCAAGTACAAATACGAGTATTTCATAAAAATAGCCCACATCTCGAAAAAATACGTATAAAGAACTTGCTAACAAGCCAACTCCACTACTAACTAGGGTTAAAGCAATAATCGGAAAAATTAAAGCCAACACATTAATTAAACTTTTAGATGTGATTAAAGTAACCAACATCAATAAGGGTAAAGCTGTCACGCTAAACTGAAATAAATTAGCAATTACTGTGGAAACAGGGAAAATTCCCATGGGCAACTGGATTTTATTTAATAATTCTGAGTTTTCTACCACACTGGCTAAAGCTTGATTAGTGGCTGAGGAAAAAAAATTAATCACCACTAAACCAGTAAAGGCAGCCAAAATATAATTAATTAGGGAAGAATCATAATAACTAGCAAAAGTAGCGCCAAAAATTGCTGTATAAATTCCCGTCATCATTAAAGGATTTAATAATGACCAATATACCCCTAAAATTGAACCTCGGTAACGGACTTTGAGATTGCGATCAACTAAAACCTGTAGTAATTGTGAGTATCGATAAAGAATGGGGTTGCTTAATTTGAGAGTCATAGATAAATAATCAAAGAGAAATTTCTTAATATAGTGCCAGATTCAGTTAAACTTAGGATGATTGATTGCATTATAGATAGTTATTTAAGTAAGAATGGAAATCGGGCAAAAAGTCAAGGTGTATCGTTTAAGAGACAGAGTATCTGCTGATGTAGTTAATACTCTGGGTAAAGTTGGAGTTATCAAGGACTTCAAAATGACTGATGGCAGTGGAATAGGTGCGGTTGTTGAATTTCCTGACAAAACTAGCACTTGGTTTTTTGACGACGAATTGAAAACTGTATAACAGTTATAAATCAATAGTTATCAGTTAACACATAGTAGTTCATAGTTTATGGTGTAATAACCTAGTTACTATGAACTACTCATTTTTGTAACCTAATCTATAGAGAGTGTTTATATGTCATTTATTCTGACTTTTTTAGGTAAAGGTGGTACAGGTAAAACCACAATCGCCATTGCCGCAGCTAAACAATTAGCTAATCTTGGTTCTAGGGTATTATTGGTTAGCTCCGATACTAGCCCTGCTTTTGCTGGGATTTTAGGAGTTGAAACCAGTAGTCAACCCCAAGAAATTGGAGCTAATTTGGCTGTTGTTCAATTTAAGGCAACGGAATTATTAGAAAAAAGCTGGGAAGATGTTAAGGAATTAGAAGCAAAATATCTCAAATCTCCTACTTTAAAAAATGTTTATGGGCAAGAATTGGGTATTTTACCCGGAATGGATAATGCTCTGGCTTTAAATGCCCTACGAGAATATGACCAAAGTGGAAAATATGATGCCATTGTTTATGATGGTGATGGTGATATGGCAACTTTACGGATGTTAGGTACACCGGAAATTATGAGTTGGTATATCCGTCGTTTTCGGCAAATTTTTAGCGAATCTGATATTGGTAAGGCAATTTCTCCATTTATTCAACCCGTAACTGGTGCGATTCTTAATGTCTCTTGGAATGCGGATAATTTTGCCCAAGAGCCAACTAATGAAGCTAATGAAATCTTATCGGAAGGGAAAAAAGCAGTTAGCGATCCTAATCGAGTTGCTGCTTTTTTAGTCACTACTGAGGATAAAAATGCGATCGCAACTGCTAAATATTTGTGGGGCGGCGCACAACAAATTGGCTTAACAGTAGGTGGAGTTATTCTCAATCAAGCCCAAGTTACAGAAAACTTAACTCAAGAATTTAGTCATTTACCAATTACTTCGATTCCCAAAAAAGATAGTGATTGGGAAAATCTCATTAATGCTTTACCTAACTTTAAGCAAGCTAATCAAGCACCTAAACCTATCACCATTGACACCTCACAGCGTCAGGTTAAGGTCTTTTTACCCGGTTTTGATAAAAAAGAGGTTAAGTTAACTCAATATGGGCCAGAAATCACCATTGAAGCCGGAAACCAACGCCGTAATATTTTCTTACCTGCTCCATTGACAGGGCAATCTGTTAAAGGTGCAAAATTTCAAGACGGTTATTTGATAATTTCTTTATAAGAGCGATTAGCGATTAGCTGTTAGCTTTTAGCTGTTAACGAATAACATAGGAAAAAAAAATGTCAGAAACGAGTAATACAGAAACCGAACAAGTCAAAGATAATGGCTCAAAAGCTAGGCAACTTTTGGGGATGAAAGGTGCATCTTCTGGGGAAACTTCCATTTGGAAAATCAGGCTACAGTTAATGAAGCCCATTACTTGGATTCCTTTAATTTGGGGAGTTGTATGTGGTGCAGCTTCCAGTGGTCATTATATTTGGGGTGTAGAAGATTTTCTCAAGGCTTTAACCTGTATGTTGCTTTCCGGGCCTTTTATGACTGGCTATACCCAAACCCTCAATGATTTTTACGATCGCGAAATTGATGCGATTAACGAGCCTTATCGTCCTATTCCCTCTGGTGCAATTTCTATTCCCCAAGTTGTAGCGCAAATTATAGTTTTGTTATTTGGAGGTGTAGGATTAGGTTATCTTTTAGACCTTTGGGCTGGTCATGATTTTCCCATCATGGCTAGTTTAACTTTTTTTGGTGCATTTATTGCCTATATTTATTCGGCTCCACCATTGAAATTAAAACAGAATGGTTGGCTCGGAAATTATGCTTTAGGTGCTAGTTATATTGCCCTACCTTGGTGGGCTGGCCATGCGCTTTTTGGGGAATTAAACTGGACTATTGTAGTGCTGACTTTGTTTTATAGTTTAGCTGGATTAGGAATTGCTGTCGTTAACGACTTTAAGAGTGTAGAGGGCGATAGCCAACTGGGTTTAAAATCTTTACCTGTTATGTTTGGAGTTACAACAGCAGCATGGATTTGTGTTTTAATGATTGATATATTTCAGTTTGGAATTGCTGGTTATTTAATTAGTATTCACGAAAATCTTTATGCTGCAATTCTGATTTTATTAGTAATTCCTCAAATCACTTTTCAAGATATGTATTTCTTAAAAGATCCTTTGAAAAATGATGTTAAATATCAAGCAAGTGCGCAACCTTTTCTCGTATTAGGAATGTTAGTAGCGGGTTTAGCTTTAGGACATAGTGGCATTTAATATTGTAGTAGGGTGGGCAATACCCACCTAATAAAAATTTTAACTAAGATTTAATTAGGTGTTTTTCTGTTTCCCTATATTTTTTAATATTATTATAGTTAATAATTATTTTATAAATAAAAAAGCCTAATAAAAGACTGCTATTAATGCATAAAGGTAATAACAAATAAATAAAATCTTTTAAGTATAAACTCATTGCCATAATAGCTGAAAAACTGGTTGTAAATAATAAAAATACAATAGCCCATTGAGTCTTATATTCTGTCGCAATAAGTTTACGATATAAATAAATAACTAATCCTAAAAATAATCCCAATAAATTAAATATAATAAAATTCAAAATTCCTAAACCTATTATTTGTAATAAATAATTAATAGAATTATCTAAATTGGTTTTGAAATAAAACAGTAATCCCAAACAAACTATTAACTCAAAAAATACTAGCCAAAATATATGAGTAAAGGAATTTTGGCAAAACATAAGAAATATCTGATTATTACCGCTTAATTTCTTTTTCCAATAGTTAATCCCTAATTGTAACCCATCAATAATATTGGCGATCGCAATAATTAAACCTACAATTATTTTAGTTAGAATTTCTTTATTTTTTGATGAAAAAATATCTTTTACTTGAGCAAAATCTATATTTTTTTGCCAAAATAACTGTAAACTATTTAAATAATCTTGACCATGAAATAAGCAGTAGAGAATAGCAATTAATAAAAGTGTAAAACCCAACCATGATTTATAGGGAAATTGACTAACATTAAGAGAAATAGGAGCAGTTTTGACTATAACTGTAAGACTATATTTTTTTTCACCCGGATTAATTAATAATAATAGTCTTCTTTTATAAATGCGATCGCATTGAAGTTTGCTAGTATCTATCTTGATAATAGAATTAATGGATTCTGGTTGATGGGAAAAAAATCTGTTTTGTCTAAAAGAGATCCAAGGATGATTATTATCAGTATAGGGTGGATCTTTAGGATTAGGTTTTATGTGCCATTCTCCAGAAATAGCACCTTCTTTAGTGTAATTACTAATATTAATATTTCCTACTAAAAATTGACCTTTTTTATCGGCTTTTAGCTTAACTTCTTTTGTATTTAATTTAATATTGGGTTTAATTATAGGAGTTTGAAGAACTGTTTTAGCAGTTTGATTAATTGTCGTTGGACGATTTACCGGATTATCTAAAGCTTTTAATACTTCCTTGGCTGAACTATAGCGATTTTGGTAATTTATTTGTAATAATTTATTTAAAATTTCTCGTAAATTTGGTTTTAAACTAATAGTCAGATAATCTTGCCAATTTTCCGTCCAACTATATCCTTTAATTTGATATAAATCCCAAGGATTTTTGCCAGTTAATAAATGAAAACAAGTTGCACCCAAACTATATAAATCACTAGCAGGATAAACTTTACCCTCATTCATTTGTTCCCAAGGTACATAACCAAAAGAACCAATAGTTGTTCCTTTCGCTACAGTTTTTTGAGATATATTTCTGGCAATACCAAAATCAATTAAAAATAATTTATTATCACTTTTTCTTCGTAAAATATTTTCAGGTTTTATGTCTCGGTGAATTACTTTACCTTGATGAATAAATTGTAATATATCTAATAATTCTCTTAAAAGTTGTTCGATTTTTTTCTCACTAAAATTTCCTTTTTTTTCTAACTCTTGTAATAAATTATCTCCTTCAATAAATTCTTGGACTAAATATAATCTATTATCTTGTTCTAAAAATGCTAAAAGTTCGGGAATTTGGGGATGTTTTCCTAAATCTTTTAAACAATTTGCTTCTTGTTTAAATAATTGCATAGACTTTTGATAAGCCTCTCCTCCTTGTTGACTAGGAAGAAATTGCTTAATCACACAAGTTGTATTTAATCTTTGTTCATCAAGAGCTTTAAAAGTTCGACCAAAACCCCCTTCTCCAATATATTTAATCGCTCGATAACGCTCTCCTAATAATAATTTACTACCACAAACTTGACAAAATTTGTGTTCTAAAAGATTTTTATTTAAGCAATTAGGATTAAAACATTCACTCATTACAATTTACTAATTAGAGTAATTTTCACTTAAATATTGTTCAAATTTTCTTAAAGCAACACTAGAGCCATTTTCCCAAGCAAATTCTACATATTCTGGAATAATTTCTAGGAGAGAAAACTCATTAAAAATGATACTACTATCTACAGCTAAATATTCTCCATTTTCATAAACATATATAGATAATTTTCCTGGTCGATAAATCCATAATTCAGGAATAGCTAGAAGTAAATAATATTCAGGATTAGTGAAAGAAGTAAGGTCAACTTCGACAGCTAAATCGGGAGGTGGAAGTTTACTTAAATCTATTTTTTCTTGACCTAAAATAGCTTGACGATTATTAATATAAAAACAAGTATCTGGTTCGACTCCTGCTTGTGGGAATTTTTTTAAAGTAATTGGATCGAAACATTCCCAATCTTTACCTTGATGGTGCAATAAAATTTTAATTAAATCTCTTAAGGTATCAATTCTTTTTCCATGAGCAGGTAAAGGAGACATTAATAAAATTTCTTGAGTATAATTATTAAAATAAATTTTAGGATAAATATTTTCCTGACGAATGTTTAAAAGTTCTTCATAATCTGACCAAGTTTGCTGACGCAAAATAATTTCACCACCCGGAGGTAAACTAATTGTATCTGAACTAAGGGTAACTAACATAATTACGAATTAATTTAATAATTTTCACTTAAATATTGTTCAAATTTTCTTAAAGCAACACTAGAGCCATTTTCCCAAGCAAATTCTACATATTCTGGAATTATTTCTAGTAGAGGAAACTCATTAAAAATGATACTATTATCTACGGTTAAATATTCTCCATTTTCATAAACATATATAAATAATTTTCCTTGTCGATAGATCCATAATTCAGGAATAGCTAAAGGTAAATAATATTCAGGTTTAGTTAAACAAGTAAGGTCAACTTCTACAGCTAAATCGGGAGGTGGAAGTTGAGTTAA
Source organism: uncultured bacterium (assembly GCA_964413275.1). GTDB lineage: Bacteria > Cyanobacteriota > Cyanobacteriia > Cyanobacteriales > JAABRE01 > JAABRE01. The sequence goes on from CAYPSO010000008.1 coordinate 41,139, forward strand.
ATCTATTTTTTCTTGACCCAAAATAGCTTCTCGATTATTAATATAAAAACAAGTATCTGGTTCGACTCCTGCTTGTGGGAATTTTTTTAAAGTAATTGGATCGAAACATTCCCAATCTTTACCTTGATGGTGCAATAAAATTTTAATTAAATCTCTTAAGGTATCAATTCTTTTTCCATGAGCAGGTAAAGGAGACATTAATAAAATTTCTTGAGTATAATTATTAAAATAAATTTTAGGATAAATATTTTCCTGACGAATGTTTAAAAGTTCTTCATAATCTGACCAAGTTTGCTGACGCAAAATAATTTCACCACCCGAAGGTAAACTAATTTTATCCGAACTAAGTGTAACTAACATAAATCGTCTCTGTCTTAATTATTAATAGTATAACTTAAGAAAAAATAGATACCTTCAACTTAAAAAAAATCAAGCTAAAATGCTAAAAGTATATATCTAAAAATAGTTATAGTATTTAAGTTATGAAAAGAAGAGAATTTGTACAAGTTTTAGCTGGAGCAACTCTTATACCCATTGGTATTAATGCTTGGGTTGCTAGGGGAATGGCTCAAACTGAAAATAATAAAAGGCTTATTGTTGTTTTTCTCCGAGGTGCTGTTGATGGTTTAAACGTAGTTGTACCCTATCAAGACACTAACTATTATGAAGCAAGGCCAACCATTGCCTTAGCAACTCCGGGGGAATCCGAAGGAGTAATCAACTTAGATGGTTATTTTGGCTTGCATCCTGCCTTAAATAATTTGATGCCTTTCTGGCAAGAAAAAAGTTTAGCTTTTATTCATGCTTGCGGCTCACCAGAATCCACGCGCTCTCATTTTGATGCCCAAGACTATATGGAAAGCGGTACTCCGGGGGTTAAAAACATTGATACTGGTTGGCTGAATCGCTTACTCGCTAATCTTCCCAAAGGAAAACCAACTCAAGCAGTAAATTTAGGCAGCACTACCCCTCGCATTCTTCAGGGTACAATGCCTGTAGCTAATTTGGCTAGTGGTCGTAGTGGTCTTCAAAGATTGCCTGTGGATAATCCTGTTATTAGCAAAGCTTTTGATCGTTTATATAGTGGTGAAGATGCCCTTAGTCTAGCCTATAAACAGGGTGAACAAGCACGCAAAATCATTTTAAACGAACTAGAAAATGAAATGATAACTTCTGCTAAAGGTGCGCCATCCCCGATGGATTTTGCCACAGATGCCCGTCGAGTAGCTAAATTAATGGTAAGTGATGCCAAAACCCAAATAGCTTTTATGGCTTCGGGAGGATGGGATACTCACGTTAATGAAACACCAAGTTTAAATAGAAATTTAAGCTCTTTAGGTGAAGGATTAAATGCTCTCGTAAAAGAATTAGGTACGCTTTATGAGGATACAGTTATCCTTGTTATGTCTGAATTTGGGCGCACTGTTAAGGAAAATGGCAATTTAGGAACAGATCACGGTCACGGTAATGTAATGTGGTTACTAGGCGGAAATTTACGTGGTGGCGAGATTTATGGCGAATGGCCAGGTTTAGAAAAAGATGATTTATTTGAAGGTAGAGATTTAGCTATTACCACTGATTTTCGAGAGCCAATTGCTTCTATTTTAGTTGACCATTTAAACTTACCTCAAAGTAATCTTACAGATATTTTCCCCGGTTACAGTTGGAAAAACAGTCTTAAATTAATATGAGTTTGTTATTGGTTATTGGTTACTCGTTACTTCTACACTACTAGAATCGAGTATATTTTTTAATTTCAGTAGGGTGGGTTAGGCGATGATAAACATTCAAAATAAACCTAAAGTTATTAATTTGCCGTAACCCACCATCCAAAATTTTATACCTACTTTTTCCGACTTTAAATTAAACTACTTTTTCCGACTGACAAAATAGCATGGGTTTTTTAGAATAATTGCTAACAACAATGAATCCTAAAATATCTCATGCTAAATAATTCTATATCTGTCATAGATTTAACGAAATCTAATAATTATCAACAAATTAATGTTGAAATAGATAAACTGCTTAATCGTTATCTTTCTCTAAAACAGAGGAAAAATTGATGAAAATAATCATATTTTATAATTGGGTTTGTGGGAAAAAGAAGAGCAAAGACACGCTCCTGTTTTAATAAGAGTTTATCAACAATTAACAGGAGAAAAGTTTATTCCTCAAAGTAAAAAAGCACGTCTCTATCAACCAACAAATAAACCTCAAGAACATTATAAAATGACTGCTCAATTATTAAGACCAATTACCGCAGAAAAATTAATTAAATTACCCCAACATATCGCCATTATTATGGATGGAAATGGGCGTTGGGCAACTCAACGTCAACTACCAAGAATTGCTGGACATCGCCAAGGTGCAAAAACTTTAAAAAACATCTTACGCTATTGTAAAGATTTGGGAATTAAAACTTTAACAGTATATGCTTTTTCTACTGAAAATTGGAATCGTCCAAAACAAGAAGTAAACTTTTTAATGGGTTTATTTAAAAATTTATTACAAACAGAATTATTAGAAATGCACAAAGAAGGAGTTAGATTAAATTTATTAGGTGAGTTTAATTTATTGCCTAATTCTTTACAGCAAATTATGCAACAAGCCATACTTAAAACTAAAGATAATCAAGAAATTTGTTTAAATATTGCTCTTAATTATGGCAGTCGTCAAGAAATTACTCAAGCTTGCAAAACTATTGCCGAGCAAGTAGAAAAAGGCTTAATAAAAGCAGAGGAAATTATTCCCGAATTATTAGAAAATTATCTCTATACCAAAGGAATGAGCGAACCAGATTTGTTAATTCGTACCAGTGGAGAAATGCGTTTAAGTAATTTTTTATTGTGGCAAATAGCTTATAGCGAAATTTATGTTACTAAGACTCTTTGGCCTGATTTTAATCCTAATGAATTGTATCAAGCTCTGTTAACTTATCAAAAAAGAAAGCGTCGTTTTGGTAAAATAAGGTAGTTTTTCTATTAAATTTTACATTTTTAACCAACTAAAAACATCATTTACTGTTAGTTTTAAATCAATATTTTCTAATACAGGTAAAAGGTGATCGCCTCTCAATAATTTAACTCTTTGTTCGGGAAAAATAACTAAAACTGTTTCTTGTTCTGGGTCAATTAACCATCCTAATTGTGTCCCATATTCCGAACAATGTAATAAATTATCTAATACTTTAGTTTGACTTTGATCTGGTGATAAAATTTCAATAGACCAATCTGGATAGGTTTCAAAACGATTAGCAATTTTACCTGTTTCCGTTAAAGGAATTCTTTCCCATTGAAAAATTACCACATCTGGAACAAGAGAGCGTCCGCCAAAAGTACAACGTAATTCTGGAAAAGCATAAGCAATTTTTGAGCTTTCAGTTATTTGATTAATTGCAGCACAAAGTTTATATTGAATTCGACTATGTTCTCCTTGTGGCATTGCTTTCTGGTGAATTTCTCCATTAATAAATTCTGATGCAGGTTTTGTTTCAGGAATTTGTAAAAATTCTTCCAAACTTAACTTATATTTAGCTGTAGTGACCATTTTAAAAACCTTAAATTAATTAAGTCTATTAAAATAATTATATTTGATAAATCAAAAAATATAATATTTGTAAGTTGGGTTGAGGATCGAAACTCAACCATATATAATAATAGATACTGTATGCTTAAATAGGCCTAATAAATATTAAAAAAACCAAAAAAATAAATCCAAGTTATTAATGCTTTGTGTTGGGTTTCACTTTCGTTCAACCCAACCTACGATAAATGTCCTCCACTCACTAGCCAATTGAATTAACGTTACAGAAGATTAAGAGAGGAAATTTAGGGGAGGCGATCGCCTTAAACTGGAAATATAATTAAGCAAATTTTTTCAATACATTATGTTTCCCATTAGTCGCCCTCGCCGTCTCCGTCAAAATTCCCAAATCCGTCGCATGGTTAGGGAAAATATTCTTACTACTAATGATCTAATTTATCCTCTTTTTGCTGTACCCGGAGAATCCATTGCTAAAGAAGTCAAATCTATGCCCGGAGTCTATCAACTTTCCGTTGATAAAATCGTTGCTGAAGCTAAGGAAGTTTACGATTTAGGCATTCCTGCAATTATTCTTTTTGGTATTCCTGAAAACAAAGATGATGAAGCGACAGGCGCTTGGCATGATTGCGGAATAGTTCAAAAAGCAACCACTGCCGTAAAAGAAGCCCTACCAGATTTAATCGTGATTAACGATACTTGTCTGTGTGAATATACCACCAGTGGGCATTGTGGCTATCTAGAAGTAGGGGATTTAACGGGAAGAGTATTAAACGATCCTACCTTAGAATTACTCAAAAAAACCGCCGTTTCTCAAGCTAAAGCCGGAGCAGATATTATTGCACCTTCAGGCATGATGGATGGCTTTGTACAAGCAATTCGGGAAGGTTTAGACGAGGCTGGTTTTGAAAATATCCCGATTTTATCCTATGCGGCTAAATACGCTTCTGCTTATTATGGGCCATTTCGTGACGCTGCGGAATCTTCCCCTCAACACGGCGATAGACGCACCTATCAAATGGATCCGGCTAACGGTAGAGAAGCCCTGAAAGAGGTAGAATTAGATATAGCTGAAGGTGCGGACATGATTATGGTTAAGCCTGCTTTATCTTACATGGATATAATTTGGCGAGTTAAGGAAATTACCGATTTACCCGTAGCTGCCTATAACGTTTCCGGTGAATATTCCATGATTAAAGCCGCCGCTTTAAATGGCTGGATTGATGAGAAAAAAGTCGCCCTAGAAACCCTAACCAGTTTCAAACGTGCTGGAGCAGATTTAATTTTAACTTACCATGCTAAAGATGCAGCCCGTTGGTTACAGGAATAAATAAGTTTGTAGTAAGCCCTTTAGGGCTTATCTTCTTTTAATAACCAAAAACCGGAGTAAGTCATGCCTGAATCATCAGGTTGAACTAATAAAAAATGTAATCCTTTACTTTCATTTTGACGCTGCTGATATATCTGAGCCGCCTTAGCAAATTCTTCATCTTCAAAAGTTAATAACACAAATCTATCAACTAATCCTGCTTCTAAAATTAATCCTCCAGAAACTCCTATTTCAGTCACCATATAATTAAGGGAATATGGCTTAACTTCTGCTAACCATTGTGCTAACTGTAATGATTTTCTACCACCAAAAATCACTACTCCGGGTATGGGAATATTAGAAGAAATGCCAAGATTAATGGGAAATAAATTTTCTGGCAAATTTCTAATGGGAATAGGCTGATTTATAAATATTTCTACAATCTCCCCGGCATTAATACTAGCAAAACGCCATTCTTCACCCCAAAGATTTTCTGGTAAAGGTAAAGGTGCTGGTTTTTCTAACTTTGTAGGGTCATATTTTTCTCCTGTGGGCGTATATTGAGAGGCTCTTTTTTTGAGAAGATTTTTTAATGCTTTTGTACGTCTGGTTGGTTCAATTCTAATGCCTAACTTTTCACCAGCAGCAGTTAATAAACTGACAGATTGTGGACGAAAAACCTGAATAACATCTGGTAATTTATTTAGGGATTTTAAATTATCTATTAACCAAGCTACAGTAGCCTGAGATTGACTACATTTAGCTTCATAAATTATATTTTCTTTTTCATCGCAAATTAATAATTCCCAAATCAAATTACCTTGTTCATCTTTTAAAAGGCGTTTATAAAAATCAGCTTGCCAAATGTTCATTAGTTATTAGTTATTTATTTTTAGCGGTTAGCTTTTAGCGGTTAATAGTTACCTAATCCCCAATCCCCTAATCCCCCATCTACCTTATCTTCCCCCTACACCCTATTCCCTCTCACCTCTTACCTCCTGCCCTCTAATTACCTCTTACCTTAAATCAAATTTAGTTGTCTATTTTCCGACTCTTCACTTACTTCTAAATTAATAATTTCCTCATCTGCCAGCATAATTTCTGCTGCTTCTAATAAATAGGGAACTAACTCTCGTAAATCTTCCCTATTATCTAAATAGGTTTTTAATGCTTCCAATGGATTAAGATTATTACCTACACCTAATTCAGGAAGACGAGGACGAGCTAATTGACTTACTAATTCTGGTTTAATAGTATAATTATGACTATCTTGCAAAGCTTCATTTAAAACAGAATAATTAATTAATTCTAATTGTTCCGAACGAAGTTGATAAATTAACCTCACTACTGCATCTTGAATTTCATGTTTTTTAATAGCTTTAAGAATAGCTAATTCTGGCTCATCTTCCTCACAAACATTAACTTCAATAGTACAAAACTTACGAGCAGGTAAAGGACAAAATTTCCAATCTACATTCCCTTTTTCTAACTCAATAAATACATAACCCTTATCTTCTTTTTCCTCAGAAAAATCTACCCTTTCAATACTTCCGGGATAAATAATTGGTGGATTATTAGACTTATTTAGATTTTGATGTTTGTGGACATGACCTAATGCTACATAATCTATTTCTGGACGTATTAATAATGATATAGGAATATTAAAACCTTTACCCACTGCTAAAAACCTTTCTGCTCCTAAATTAGCCTTATCAGCCATTAAATGTCCTAATAAAATTGTCGGAATAGTCGGATCTAAATGGCGTATTTCTGACTCTAAAACAGGCTTAAGACGCTGGATAATTAATTCATTAATTTGGGCTAAAGATAAACCCTCAGTTTGGGGGCGAGTTAACAGAGTTGAGCGGGTTAACCAAGGTAAAGTAATTACTTGAACATTACCATTTTTAGTAGTAATACAGTGAGTTTTAATGCTATCACCGACAAGAAAACCGGGGACTCCCAAGGTACGATAAATACATAAGCTCACCCCTCCATTACCTTGGGAATGTTGATCGTGATTGCCAACTAACAAAATTGTTGGAATTTGTGCATCGGCTAAACGACGAAACTCAGAAGCGAAAGCTTCTTGTACATAGGGAGGAGGAGTTGCATCAGGAAAAGCATCTCCAGCAAATAAGACTAAATCTACTGGCTCGTTAATAGCTCTATCGATACAGATACTTAGGGTTTTTACAAAATCTTCCAAGCGGGTATTAATCCCAGTTTCGGGATTAACATTACCGTGAGAAAAGCTACTACCCATGTGAATATCGGCTAAATGTAAAATTTTAATCATTACCAAGGTTTGGTGAGTTGTTGAGTCAACATATTGAGATTTTTATCAGCCAAAGTGCGATCGCGTAGCGGCAGGCATTGCCTGATCACCAATATCCGTATAGCCTTCATCATGGAGAGGATTATACACTAAATCGTGTTCGTAACTATAAGCCCAGCTTTCTGTGCGTGTCCAATAAGCTAAGGGATTAATTTTTAATCTGCCTTCTCTATCTTTTTCAAAAACAGGTAATTCTTCGCTATTTAGAGATTGCTGACGACGACGATTACTAATCCAAGCTAGAGCCTTTAAATCGTTTAATCCTCTGGTTAAAGGTTCTATTTGCGTCAAATATTGATATTTTTTCAGGTCTTTATTCCAAAGGTTTTTTCCATATTTATTGGCAAAACTTGCTTCAGAATTTGCTTCCATAACCTGATAAACTTTTAGCTCCAAATTATAAATTTTTTGAGTATAATTTACTAGCTGTAAAGTTTCTGGAAAGTGGTGTAAAGTATCCACAAATAATACTGGTGTTGGATTTATTGGTTTTAAATTACGATATAAAATATCTGTAATTACCAAATCATCAATATTAAACGTACTAACTTGTATTAATCTATTAGGTAGATTGGCTATACACCAAGCTAATATCCTTTTGGGATCGGATTTCTCAAACTTTCGGTTGAGGTAATTTAAGTCCAAATTAGCAATGTCCAGGGGCGCTAGTGTGGATTCGCTCATAGTTATTAATTTCGACGCTAATTATTTGATGAACATTTACAATTTTATACTATCAAATGAAATTAAATCCTAAGAAAAAAAATATTTAAAAAAAAAATATTGAGTTATTTATATTTTTTGTTACAATAGGTAGGATAGTTTTTTAACCTTATCAAAGATAACTAGCATAAATAATAGTTAAAAATCAAGATAATCTTTACATAACTTAATGAAAGTTTTATGATAATTTATATATAAAAATTTACTGATTATGCACTTAATTCTATATAGTAAACCCGGTTGTCATTTGTGTGAAGGATTGCAAGAAAAGTTAGAAAAGATTGACAATCTGGAGATAGAGTTAGAAATACGAGACATAACCACAAGAGATGATTGGTTTGAAGCATATCAGTACGAGATACCAGTATTATTACAAAAAATAGATGGTATGAAGAAACCTATACCTCGTCCATCTCCTCGCCTAACAGTTACCCAATTGGAGCGTATGTTACAAAAATATAGCAGTTAGCTTTTAGCGGTTAGCGTTTAGCGATTAGCATTCATTCTTCTAACTACTATGATTCAACTGCTATATTTGGCATAATATTAAGAAAAAATATAGCCAAAAATCCGGTGTTGAGGAGTCAAATTGCATGAAACTGCGGAACTTACTGACAAAAATTGATGGTATTTTAAATAAATCCGAACATTCTGCATTAGATGTTGAAGTTAAAGGGCTTTCTACTAATTCCCATGGTTGCAAAGCTGGTGATTTATTCATTGGTATGCCGGGGAGTCGGGTTGATGGTGGTGAATTTTGGCAAAGTGCAATTAATGCTGGTGCTATCGCTGCTATAGTTACGCCTCAAGCGGCTGAAAAATTTCCTCCTAATGATGATTACTGCGTTATTCAAGTCGCTGATATGATTACGGCTTGTGCGGAAATAGCCACAGTTTTTAATAACTATCCCAGTCAAAAACTCAAAATGGTGGGTGTAACTGGTACTAATGGGAAAACAACTACTAGCCATTTAATTGAATATTTTCTTAATCAAAGTGAGTTACCAACGGCTTTACTCGGAACTCTCTATTCACGTTGGCAAGGCCACCAACAAACTGCCTTACATACTACTCCCTTTGCGGTGGAATTACAAGGGCAGCTAGAATCAGCTTATCAAGCTGGTTGTGAATATACGGTAATGGAAGTAAGCTCCCATGCCTTGGCTCAAGGAAGGGTTTTGGGTTGTAATTTTGAAGTAGGAGTATTTACCAATTTAACTCAAGATCATCTTGATTTTCACGCCGATATGGAGGATTATTTTGCGGCGAAAGCTCTTTTATTTAGCGTGGATTATTTGAAAGGAAGAGCGATTATTAATAAAGATGACACCTATGGACAAAGATTGTTAGAAGGCCGTGATCTTAATAAAACTTGGAGTTACAGTATTAACGATACAACTGCGGATTTTTATACCAGCGATTTGAATTATCAAGCCAATGGGGTAAGGGGAATGTTACACACTCCTATGGGTAAGGTTGAATTTAGCTCTCCCTTGGTTGGACAATTTAACCTGTCTAATGTTTTAGCTGCGGTTGCTGCGGTGTTACATTTAGGCTTAGATTTAGAAAAAGTTATTGAGTCTTTAACTAATTTTACTGGAGTGCCGGGGCGGATGGAAAGGGTAGAAATTACTCCAGAGCAGGATATTACTGTAATTGTCGATTATGCTCATACTCCTGATAGTTTAGAAAATTTGCTGAAAGCTTCTCGCCCTTTCATTCAGGGTAAAATGATTTGTGTCTTTGGTTGTGGGGGGGATAGAGATAAGACAAAACGCCCCCTGATGGGTAAAATTGCGGCGGAATTAGCGGATGTGGTGGTAGTGACTTCTGATAATCCTCGTACAGAAAATCCCCAGAAAATTTTAGAGAATGTGGTGGCGGGTATCCCTGATAGTGTAACACCAATAGTAGAAAGCGATCGCTCCTTGGCTATTGAAACTGCCATCAAAGATGCTCAACCGGGGGATGGGGTATTAATTGCCGGAAAAGGCCATGAAGATTACCAAATTTTAGGTACAGAAAAAATTCACTTTGACGATCGCGAACAGGCTAGAAAAGCTTTAGAATTGTACAGGTAAAATATCTGCTCCACTGAGTCTTAAAGTGTAAAATACTCTAGCAGGCATTTTGCCTGCTTCATCTTTACTAAGATAATTATTAATTAGAAAATGGCACAAAAAAATTTAAAAGAATTATTAAAACAAAAATTTCCCCAAATAACTAATTTTTATAAACAAATTACTGCGAAAAAATGGCCCAAAGGTTCGATTGTTTTTTATACAGGTAATCGTAAAGATGAATTAGCTTTTGACACCTTAAAAAAAGGTGCAAGTGGTTCATATACCGCCGTGATTAAACTCAGCCAAGAATGGGCTAAAATGGGTTATCAAGTTACTATTTATAGTCCCTGTGGTGGTAAATCAGGTACTTATGATGGTGTCGAATATATTAATCAATATTTATTTAATCCTTTCGATACTTTTGATATTCTCATAATTTTTCAACATCCTTATATTTTACCACTTCCTATTAAAGCGAGAAAAGTTTGCTTAGAATGGCAAGATGTTCTTGGTAACAATAAAAACTTTCCTAAAGAAAAATTAGAAAAATTTGATATTATTTTTTCTAAGTCTCAATATCAACGCAAGTTAATGCCATTTATAGATGATGATAAATTTGTAATGGCTACTAACGGTATTGATTCTACTATTGCAGAATTAAGTAATAAGAAAAAAGAACCATATAAGCTAATATACGCTTCTCGATATTACCGAGGTTTAGAATCCATGTTAACCTACGGATGGCCAATTATTAAAAGAGAAATTCCTCAAGCAGAATTACATATATATTACGGTTTTGTTCGTCGAGAAAAAGCTCAATGGAAACAAAAAATGTTGGATTTAATGAAGCAAGATGGAATATTTGAACATGGTTTAATTGGACAAGATAAGTTAATTGTACAAAAGTCAACTGCTAGTATTCATTATTATGCTTGTACTTATCCAGAGGTTGATTGTATTTCTGTGCGAGAATCGGCTATGGTAGGATGCGTACCAGTTACTACTGATTTTGCGGTAATGTCAGAAAAAAATTACTGTGTCAAAATACCCGGTGAGCCTCAAGCTCAAGAAACCCAAGAAGCGGTTGCCTACAAAATAGTTGAATTGTTAAAAAATCCCCAAGAATTAGAGTTAATTAGACAGCAATTTATGGAAAATGTTAAAGATGAAACTTGGGAAAATGTAGCAAAAATTTGGGCCAAAAATTTTGAATAAATCTATTAATAATTATGAGATTAATAATCCCCCTTGAATTTTACAGACATGGAGGAATAGAGAGAGTTATTGTCTCTTTAATCCGAGAAATGACCAGTCAGATAGAGAAAATTATTCTGGTGCTTCCTCCTAATAAAATTAATTATTTTAAAAATTTATTACCTAACTCAGAAGTTATTATTTATGAGTCAATTAGTTTAGATAATAAGTCTATTGAATTAAAATATCTTGGTTTAGTAAATAGTTTATTCTCTTTATCTAAAAAGTTTAAATTAGATTTGATTAGTAAAAAATTGGCTAATTTTAAAAATCAATATCGAATTGAAGCACGCTTAAATCAGCTAATCGACAAATATCAGGCAACCCATTGTTTATATGTATTAACCAATAATGTACCTATACCGAAATTAAGGATACGTTTAGGGATGATTAGCCATGATGTTTTTTGGAGATTTTCACCTCTAAATTATACAGAGCAGTACAAAAAAAAATATGATGATAGTTTATTAGAATGGTTAAATTCAGTAGATATTGTTTTTGCCGTTTCTGAAAAAACTAGACAAGATATATTATCATTATTTCCTGATTTTACTGATAAAATTAAAACCGTGCCAAATGCAAGTAATTTTTATATAAATGATTATTTTGGTACAAATAATAATGAAACTATTTTCTATTTTCCTTCTTCATTTGGTATATATAAAGATCAGTTAATTTTACTCAAAGCCGGAATTGATTTAGCAAAAAAAGGACTAAATTTTAAGATTGTTTTAACAGGTAAAGAAACTGATAGTTTTATTAATGGTAAATTATCCTTATCTCAGCAATCTTCAACTCAAGAATATCAAAATTATTTACACAAATGTCAGCAAGTTTATCAAGAAAATAAAGAAATTATCGAACAGTATTTTTTAGGGTTAGGATATGGTAGCGAGGAATCAGTGGAAAATTGGTATAGTAAGGCTGCTTGTGTGGTTGTACCATCAAAATATGAAGGTTTTGGTTTAGCTCTATCGGAAGCGATTGTGAGAGGATTACCTGTTATTTGTTCTAATTTGCAAGTGTTTCAAGAACAAGTAGCATTATATAAATGTGATGATAGAGTAGAATTTTTTCATACTGGTGATGTGGATAGTTTGGTGGATGCAATGGAAAAATTTATAATTAATCCTAAAGCTAAATTATCTGAAACAGAAATTCAAAACAGATTTAGTCATTGGACTTGGAAAGAAGTAGCTGAAAATTATATTAAGCTATTGCAACAAATTTAAGTGATAGCAGTTTTCTCTTATTTAGATCATATTGCGTTTAGGGTGGGCAAATTATTAATTATAGTTGTTTGAATCCCGTATTTAAAAATATTTGCCCACCCTACCAATTTTATTTGTGGTTCATCCAATTGAAAAGCTTAATTTATTACTATATAGCAACTTAATATTTAATAAACCAATTGAATTATAGCTAGTGAAAAACGTGAATTTTTATTTTGGGACTTACACTTACTTAAAGCTACTTAAGTATTAATATTTTTACTATGTGTTCAAAAAAAGTCGATTTTTTTATAACTCAGTAAAGATACTGGTAATGCATTTTTTTTATTACATTAAATACTTAAAAAAATACATCCTACCTAGTTAATTACGGTTTAATACCTAGGTAAGAAAAACTGATAAAAAGATTTAGTAAACTTGGGAATATTGTATTTTTTATTGTTAACTTAGATGATAGTAAACAAAAATTATATTACTTACGTAGTTACGAGTAAAAAATGATGATAAATAAAAATCTAGAAACACTATTAACGACTTTTATGACTGTAGGAGCGTTATCTGTTTTTGGAATAGGTAATGCTGATGCGGCTGTTTTAGGTGATACTTTGCAAATTGATGATTTTAGCTTTTCGGGTAATAGTACAGCACAAATAGTTAAATCTATTAATGCTAATTTAAGTAATAACAAAACAATTTATGATATAGGAGTAAGTCTAGGCAATTCAACTCTAATTAATGCTGCTATAAATAATGTAGCCGATCAATTAGGAATTAATATAACGGAAGCTCAGTCAATTTTACAACAACCTAATTGTGGCGTAACTTCATGTTCTAATTATAGTTTATTTAGTTCTGTCGTTGGTTCTAATAGTAGCATTCTCGGAGGATATAGAGCCTTAAACATTACTGATTTTAGTTCCACTAATAGTAGCAATAATGCTGAAGCCGTAGTATCCGGTGGCAGTTTATTTTACAGTAATGATACTGGTGTGAACAGTAAATTAGCAGTAATTTATGATGGTAATAATAATAAAACATTTGATGCTAATGGAAATTTGAATTTCGATTTGACTAACTCACAAAAATTAACTGGTATTTGGGTACAAGTTGTGAGTACCGATTTAGGGGTTGATGTTGGTATTGATATTTATGATGACAATGGCAGTTTATTTTCTGCTACCACTACTAATGGTATTAGTTTAACTACCCTTGATAACGGTGACAAAGGTTATTATTTTGATTTTGTTAATGATTTTGGAGGAAATTTGAATGATTTTACAAATATCAATGCTTTAAGAATGACTTTAACCGGGCAACCTGCGGCTGATTCAGAAATTCGCTTTTTAGCTGCCTCTATGATAACTGAAGAAACTCCAACACCCACAAATATACCTGAATCTAATTTATCATGGTTGACTTTAGCTACTTTAAGCGGTTTGGGCGCTATTTCTTTTAAGCGTAAAATTAACTTTTAGCTTTTAGCAGTTAGCTTACAGTAGTGGTAATAGGGTGCGTCAGACAGATAAATTATCAATAAATTCCCATTACCTGAAAAATCTGACGCACCCTACATTTGAATTTTTTTTGTAGTTCATTTAATTCAAAAGTGCTATAAGAGAAATAACTAATAACGAATAATATTCTCTACTTAAATCCAAATTTGACTTTAAAATTCGGATCGACTTCTGCCCATTTACTAATATCAATTCCTTGGGAATGGGCTTGTTTTATTTCATTTTTGTTGGCAGTGTAACTAATTTTTTCACTACGATATTCGGATGGTAATTCTTCTGCTTTAACTTTTAATTCTACTTTAGGATAAGCGGTAAAAGATAGTTTTCGTTCGTTACCAATGACTTTTTGGGCTAAAATACCTTGTAAATACCAAATTTTCAATTGTTGATGTAGCAATTGTTGTCCTTGTTTTAATTCGTTTAATTGCTCTTCTAAAATGTTTTTAACAGTTTTTAGTTTGGCATCTAAAGAGGCAATCGCCATTTCATATTGGTCATTTACCCATGCGATCGCATCTATATCTAAATTAACACTTTCCAATAATTTAATCATATCAGTTTCTGTTTGAGCTAATTGTAAATTTTCCCAAAGAGATTGCCCAATTTCGCTAAAATTTTGATGTAGCTCAATCACTGTTTGCTTTTCCTGAATTGAACTATTTTCCACAGTTTTGGCAACTTCTGCTAAGGATTGATGATAATGACTATTGATAGGTGCATTCAAATCATCTAACTCTTGACCTAAAATTTCTGCTAAAAAATTTTGTTGAATTTGGTTTAATTGTTCCTCATAAATACCAATAATAGCTGCGGCAGACTGCATTTTACGAGTTTGATAAATCTTGGTTAAATCTTGCAATAATTCTCGACGTATTTCCATTGATAAATGCAAATCTAAAAAACCCGATACTTGAGTATAAAAACGATTTATTTTCTCATCTAAAATATATTTTTGTTTATAGTTACCGGCATAGATCGCAATAGTAACTTTTTCTAAACAAGTTTGACCACTTAAATATTTGACAATTTCCATCATCATCCCAAGAGCCGCCTGCTCTGGGGAAACTTGGGTGCTACCTGTGACTAAAGCCGGAAAAGCAATGGAGCGCACCCCTTGAGCTTCAGCTAAATCCAAACAGCGTCGAGTTACTTTTTGGATTAAATCTGCATTAGTCAATTCTGGATTTTCGTAATCTAAAACTATAGCATGAAACAAATATTCAGCAGACAAATTGCCAGCAGTGGTAATGGCAACTTGCCCTAATTGTTTGGGAGTGCGGCGTTGTGCTTCCTCACGAATAACCTTACCTCCGGCTTTGAGTAAAGATGCGGAAACTCCTCCTCCCATAGATAAATAAATATCATCAGAACTAACTAACACATCCGCTTGTATTTTGGTAATATCTTTATATTCGACGTTTAAGGTAGCTTGACCAATATTTTTAACCAAAACTATTTTTTCCAGATTCTCAGGAGTAAGTGGAGGATAATTAACTGTTTTGACTTGAGGATTAATCGCCAAATTATGTAAAGATTGCCAAGTTAAAGGTTGAGTAGCGGGATTTTGGCAAATTACAGGTAGCCAAGTGGCACAAGGATATTTTTTTTCTAAAGGTTGCAGTTTTTCTCGTGCTTGTCTCACGCTGAGATAAAGACTTTCACCCTTCGCAAAAGCAGTAAGAAATTCTCTGAGAAATCTTTGGGCAATAATGTCAGGTACAATTTCCCGCATGACAATAATTTGGGATAGTTGCAAGGTTTCCAGGGCTTGAGCTAAACCTAAACCATCACAGGAGTTAAAAATAGCTAGTCGCAAACCATTATGAATTGCTTTAGTGAGAGCATTTTTTAATTCGGTAATAGTAAGGAAATCTGTCGTATTAATTTGGAATTGCCCTTGGGAGTTACTATGCCCGGCAAAAAATAGAATATCCCAAGATTCTTCGTAGAGATAATCGTTAAGTTGTTGTCTGCTAGGATTAATGAGAAAATAAGGCTCCGCATCGGATAAGGAAGCAATGATTTGTTTGTCTGTGTCAATGTCGATGCCTGTGTTGTTACCAAGAATAGCTAGAATTTTGATGGCATTGCGATTACTAGCATTCAAATTAACCGTAGCATATTCAGCAGGACTAAGAGCAACTTCGGCTCTAGGGTGAGAGTCTAAAAAGGATTCAAAAAAAATATGCCAAGGAAGACGACGTAAAGTTAAGTCTTGAGTTTGTACTAAAAGCCTAATTTCTTCATTATTATTCACTTCTGAGAGAAGTTTTTCCCTAACTTTAGCGAGGGTTTGTGAGTTATACCACTTATTTAATTGTTGCTTGAGATTGTCGGCGTGATTTTGACAGGAATGGGAAATATTAGTAATTTGTATGATGGGCGCACCGAGTCTAACTTCCGTACTGAGGTTACGATAATTATGCTGCCAAGTTTGATAATTTTGAGATAGGGTGGGTAAAGGTGGCAATTTTCCTTTAACTATAGTAAAGGGATGAGTAATTGATTCTGGATCATCTTCAGCAATTTGAAGATTAATCGGAAAACCACTATCAAAGTTGCCATCTTCTAAGCGAAAAATGATTAGTTTGCCCACAACTATTCCATTAAATTAAATTACTGCTAGATATTATAACATTATTGGAGATTGTTCGTATAAAAGTAGGGGATGACCGTCAAAATCTCTAAAGGTTTGTTCGGTAAAATTTAAGTTATTTTCTGTGGTAAAAGTATTGGGTTTAATCACTTCTAAATTGAGTTTTTTTACTTGTTCAATTTTATTTTTAAGTTGATTAACTTGAATAACTAAAGCACAACTATAAGACATATTTGGAGGAGATAATTTTATACCTTTTACTTCCGTTAAAGCTAAAACTCTGGGCTCATGGGGACTATCTAAAGAAGCAAAAGTTATTTCAGCTTCGGGTGGTAAATTAAATAGTGAATATAAATAAGAATCAGATGAAGCTTTACTAGAATAGGTTAATTTAAAACCAAGAATGTCTTGATAAAGTGTTAGCGATCGCTCTAAATTAGATATAGTTAAACAAGGTCGTCTAATTAGTAATATTTCTTCGATATTGGGAGACATAATGAATAGTTAATAGTTAATAGTTGATAGTAAAAAAATATACATCAATCATCCTAAATAATTCATTAATTTTATATTAATTTTGATATTTTTTGAACAGTTTGAATAATTATTTTTGCTGCTTGTTCGATTTCTGATGCGGTAGTAAATTTACCAATACCTATTCTTAATGCACCCTCAATTATTTCCTCGTCAAGATTCATTGCTCTTAAGACATGAGAAGGAGCTTCAACCCCAGATGAGCAAGCAGCACCGGTCGAAATAGCTAGTTTATCTCTAATTCTGGCAATAATGGCACTATTGGGAATATTTGGTATAGAGATATGTAAATTACCAGCTAAACGATTATTTATATCTCCATTAATAACTAAATCGGGAATTTCTGATTCTAGTAAATTTTGTAATTTATCTCGTAAAAAAGCGATCCTTTTTTCATCTTTTTGCATTTCTAAGTGACGTAAATGACAAGCTTCCCCTAAACCAACAATTCCGGGTACATTTAAAGTACCAGAGCGCAATCCATTTTGATGTCCACCACCATAAATCATCGGTTTTAAATAATAATCTTTTTTAATTATTAATGCACCAATACCTTTAGGAGCATATAATTTATGACCAGAAATAGTTAAATAAGTAATACCCCAATCTTGAAAATTAATCGGAATTTTCCCTACTGCTTGAGACGCATCACATAAGAAAGGAATCTGATATTTTTGGGCAATTTTACTAATATTTTGAATCGGGTAAATAGTGCCTACTTCATTATTCGCAGCCATGACACATAATAAAGAAGCACCCATTGAACAAATTTCTTCTAAATATTCTAAATCAAGGCGGGCTTTTCGATCTATTTTTAACCAGATTATTTCCGTTAATCCTTTTTTTGTTAATACTTCAAAAGTATCCAAAACTGCTTTATGTTCGACTGGTAAAACTATTAAACGAGCAGGTTGAAAATTGTTAATATTTTTGTTAATTTTTCCTTGAATTACTAAATTAATGCTTTCCGTTGCACCACTGGTAAAAATAATTTCTTGAGGTGATGAATTTATTAAGTTTGCTATTTGTTTTTTTGCTTGAATTACAGCTTTTTTTGCTTCATTGCCATAGAGATGATCCACACTATTGGCATTACCAAAATCTGTAGTCATGTAATATAAAACTTTTTCTGCAACTCTTAAATCTACAGGCGTGGTTGCCTGATAATCAAGATAAATTGGGTTAGACATTCTAATTGATTTTAAAATCTTTATCAGCAATTATTGTAAAATAAATTTAGTGTAATATTCATAAAATATTTAAGCCATGATTAAAACTTTTACTGCTTATATTGAGTACGATTCAGAAACTAAATTGTATGTAGGCATTATTCCATCTCTTAGAGGAGTTCATTCTCAAGGTGCAACCTTAGATGAATTACAGCATAATTTAAAAGAAGTTTTAGAGTTATGTTTGGAAGAATCTGAAGAAGATTGGAGTAATTTGCCTCAGTTTATAGGTATTCAACAAATTGAGGTTGCTTTATGAGTCGCTTACCAATTGTTAACTATAAAACAGTTAATAAACTATTAATAAAATTGGGATTTTCAATAATTAGACAAAAGGGAAGTCATGGTTTTTATCGTCATCCTGATGGGAGAACAACAACTGTACCAAATCATCAAGGTAGAGATTTAGCAAGACCATTATTAAGAGAAATTTTAAGAGAAATTAAATTAACGGTTGATGAATTTAATGAGGAATTACAAAATCTTTGATTAGTAAAGCATAATTTATTATTAACACCATAAGGTATTTATTTGACATCAACATAAATATCTTTTTCATATTGTTTAAATTCATCATCAAGGTTATATAATAAATTACGTATTTGTTGACGGAGTAGTCTAGCAGGATTTAAACAATCTCGTTGATAATCTTGTATGGTTAATTCAAGATGAGGGTAAAGAAGTTTTAAAAATCCTGATGCAGTTTTAAGAATTGCTTGTTGGTCTCTAATTGTTGCATTATTATCGAATTGAGTATGTTGTTGAACATATTGATAAAAGCGGTTATCTTTTCTTAATGATAATAAGGCTTCTCCAAAAAAGTCCATTTTAAAACCTGTTTGACTCGCTATCATTTCTCTTTGAAATTTAGGAATTTCCCAACCGGGTAAAATACCAGCAAAACGATCTAAAAATGCTGTTTCTGAGAAAAATTTAGGTAAATTAGCCATTAAATTATATTCATTTTTAGGAAGTTGATATTCATCTAATTCAATATTTCCTAATAATACTAAAGAGCAATCACTAGCAATATCAGCAAATCCAGAACGATTATAACGTCCATTTGCTAGATAAGTTTTTAAGGGTCCGATAATTTCATCAGGATTATCAAATGTTAAACTTTGAACTTCATCTAATACTACGACATCATAACGTCCTAATAAACCGACTTCTTTGGTTTTGCCATCAATAAATAATTTAGCAGGGGTTATTTTACCACCACTAACTACAGAAACTTTATTATTTATATTCTCATAGACAAAGCTTTTTCCTGTTCCTTTGGGGGCTAATTCTATTAGATGATAGTTAGATTCTAGCAAGGGTAATAAACGAGTTAATATCCATGTTTTAGCCTTATAAGTATAACTAGAATGTTCGGGATTAAAACCCATTGAACAAAACATTAAATCTCGCCATTCGTCTATGGTAAATTGAGAACGAAATTGGGCATAAATTTTGAGATCAACTTCGGAACATTGAAAGGGATCGAAATCTATGACAGATACTTTAAATTTACCATCTATAGTATTTTTATATCTTAAAGTTATTTTCCCCCAAACTCCTTGTCTTAATAACATTTGATAACGTTCTACAATATCTGTCGAAATTTCACAATCTGATAAATTTAAAATAGGAATATTAGCTAAAGGTTCGGGTATTTGTTTGGCATTATTATCTAATTTGATTCTGACTTGAAGCAAGGCAATTAATTTATATATTTCTCCTTGAGTTAGTTGAAATTTAATCACTTCTTGATCATCTTTTCTGGGAAATGCTTTTTGCACAAAAGTATTAATTTTTTCTTTTTCAATATCAGTTAAAATTCCTGTGCCATGTACAATTTTATCTAGTAACCATTCAGCAACAAAACTAGGCACTCCTAATGTAGTTAATCCACTTGAAGGTAAGCGTTTTTTATCAATACTTAGTGATTTACATACCTTAGTAACTAAGTCGCTGTTATAATTAGAAAAAGTCATCTAAACCTCCTTGAATACCGCTATTAAAGACTTGTTTAATAGTTATTTGTGAGTCTGGATTAAGATTAAATTCTCCTGATTCATTGTTGGCAAATATAAAAGTTATTTTACCTGATAATTGAATATTATCTTTATCTTTATTAATAGGTAATTCTGGACATTGATTAATAGATATTTCGTGAGTAATTTTTTCATTAGATTTAATAGTTATATCTAACATTTTTCCTGTTTTTAATTCAGGATAATTTTTAACTATCCAATTGACAAAACTATCAGCTAATTTTTCACTAATTTGCTCTTCTTTCGGGAGAATATTAATAGTTGTTTCCCATTTCCTGAAGGGTAAATAAGATTCAGTAGCCCATTTTAAAGCATCTTGAGAACTAGCATTTATTGACAAAGGTAAAGGTTTTTGAGGCGGTAATTTTTCTTGTAATTGAAATATTTTTTGATTAGTTAAATAAACACTAATTTTAGTAATTATTTCTTGAGTAAGCCAACTAGGATTATTTAACAAAATTTCATAAGCAAGATTGGCAATTATTTGATTACCTGTTTGTTGGGGTAACATTAATCGATCTAAAATTTTCCCTTCACTTTGATAAATTTTTTCTTGCCAAAATTCCCAAAATTTTGCTTTACAAATATCAGGAATGTCTAAAGGATATGTCCCTAATTCCTTAATAATTTGATCGTCATTATTTAACCCTAACCAACTTTTTAATAGTTGCTCTTTATTTTTAACTTGATAATAGTTGAGTAAATGATGATGATGATTATTAGTAATATAATTTAGCCAAACATCTGCAACTATTTTATATTCTTGAGGAATTATAATAGATAACCATTGAGCTAAATGTTTTACTGATAAGTTATCAATTAGCCAAAAAGATTCTTCAGTATTAGTTACATCAGCTAATAAGTATTCAATTTTGTGATTTGAGGCATAACTATCAAGCTGAGTAACAACTTGTAAAATGTGCAAATCATCCCAATTATCAGGAATAGATATAGGAGTAAAAATAGCTTCTAATTTTAAACGTGGGTTTTGTTTTTTTTCAATTATTAAGTCAGATTTTTGCCAAACTCTTAACCATTCTTCTGTCCAATTACAGAGTTGTTTACCCTTAATCCAATAAGCATCATTTTTAAGGGTCAAATATTTTAACCATTCTACTTCTGTAGTAATAACAATATACTCACCAAGAGCTTTATATAATCCAGTAGGATCTAAAATAATTTTACTCATTATGAAAATCTACTTTATCATAAATATCAATTAAGGAAATTTCAAAATTAATTTTCTCAAAAATAATTAAATCTTTTTCTGTATTATATTCTCTAAATAACCATTGATTTTTATCGGTTCTACTATAATGATCTATTTGCAATTTATATTGATCGATTAACAAATATTCACAAAAATTTTCTATACTACGATAAGCAGAAAATTTCTGATCTTTGTCATAACTACGGGTAGATTTAGATAAAACTTCAATGATAATATAAGCATTAATTAAAGTATCTTTTCTTCCTTCTTGAAATTGTAAGTCATCTTTAATAATCATAATATCGGGATAGGTATAAATTTCATAATTAGGTATCCAGAGACGTTGATCGGCAACAAATACTTGAAAAGGTTGTTTTTTAAGGGCAAAATTTAATGCCGCATACAAGTTTCCAGCTATTTTATTATGATTAGGTGTACCCCCTGTCATTTTAATAATTTCTCCTTTAATATATTCATGACGATCATTACTATTAATTTCTAAATCAAAATATTCATTAATAGTATAAATTTTGGTTTTGTCTAAGATTGCTTTTGTCATAATTATTAACCTTTATTTTATAAGTTTTCCCATTAAAAGATAACTTTAGTATAACTTAATTATAGTCAATCTTGTAGGGTGGGCAAAGCTTCCACAAATTATAAAATTAAGACTAAAATTATTTTTGCTTTGCCACCTTACTTATTCTAAATATTGTGTTAATTTGTCATATAATTTTTGTTTTCTTTCAAGGGGAAGTTGATTAAATAAAGTAATAATTTGATTCTCTTCACTTTCAGTTTGAATCCTTATACATTGAGTTTGAACTTTGTCTAATAGATTTTTCTCTGAATCACTTAAATAATTAATATGTACTGATTTATATTTATTAATACTTTTAAGCAAATTATCTACTAAATTAAGTTTTTCATCTTCTATTTGTTGCTCAATTTTAGTGAAGTTTTCGTTTAAATCATCTAACCATAATTTAGCATTAGCTTTATTTTTGTTTTCAATAGTTTCAATTTTTAAAGTTGGTAAAATATTATCTGTAACTTCCACTTCATCTAGAAATTTTCGTAGAGAAAAAGGTTCGTCAGAAGTTAAAAAAGTAAATAAAGAGCGATCGTTTTGAGCGTAACGATAACACAAAGTTGGTAATACTAAAGCTGTTAAAGGATGGAGGGGATAAACTTGTTCTAAAATGCTTTTATCAATTTCTTCTGCTATTAAAATAGGCCGTAATTTTTCATACCATTCTTGAGCATAATTATTAATTCGACAAGCAATAACTTCGGATTTAGTG
Organism: uncultured bacterium; assembly: GCA_964413275.1. GTDB lineage: Bacteria > Cyanobacteriota > Cyanobacteriia > Cyanobacteriales > JAABRE01 > JAABRE01. The sequence continues at coordinate 64,024 of CAYPSO010000008.1, forward strand.
CGATCGATTGCTTGTCCCATCAAACGCATCATTTGTCCGGTAGATTCAGTAAAAGGAATATCCTCAAATCTGCCTTGAATTTTTGCCCATTCATTGCGCTGTACTGTTGCTAATCTTTGTCCGTATTCGGTAAAAGCTTGATGTAAAATACCTAAAATATAAACAATTATCTATACCGATAATCAAAGCTCTAATAATAGTATAACTAATTGCTTCTCTTTGTCCTGTTGCGATCGCTCTCAATCAACCTTGTTCTGGTATATTTTTTACCAAGGCTTGGTAATCATCATTTTCCAAGCTTAAAGTAGTTTCTGTAATGGTTAAAGCTTGTTGTTTAATTAATTTTATTTGGGGAGCTAATAAAGATATAAAATAATGGGCAAAAGCAGATTTTCCCGTACCATAAACTCCCGTTAAAGTCCAGCAATTATTACTATTTTTATTATTAAAACTTGTTAAAATTCGACGCAAAGTATCAAGAGCTTTTTCGGTGAGAATATACCCATCTAAAGCAGAACTATTATCTAAATCTCTTTCCAAATTAATAGAGCGAGTATAACGACGTTCTAAACTAACATAATGAGACAATTTATAATTCATAATAAAAAAAACTAAGATATTTTCTCTATCTATAATACCTTAATCTGTAGGGTGGGCAATGCCCACAAATTTTTAATTCCAAAATTATTTTTTAATAATCAATTAATAATGAATCTTCTTAATATTTATTAGGTAATATTACATCAGTCTAACTAACTTTATAATAATTATTAATAATTTCTAAAGCTAATTTTTCTGGTTGCTCTGGAAAAGATAATTGAATCAAACCTGCGCTATCAGATAAAACAATAGATTTGTATTTTTTAGTAACAATTTCAATTGCTTCGTAAAGAGCATTTTCTGATAATTTAAAAACTACTCCGGGGCTACTTACATCATATAATAAACGAGAAATACTAATAGTTTTTTCACTTTCTCGTATCCAGCTTGCATATTCTAAACAAGTGGCAACAATAATTTCTGAAGGTAAATCAGTTTTTGCACCAACTCGAAAACGATAATTAGAAGAGCTACGAACTTGATAAATTAAACCTAAATCTACAAAAGGACAATCAATAGAATCTTCCAAAATATTACCTTGTTTATCTTCAGATTGTACATACATTCGTAAAATACAGCTTAAATCTTTATTCAGAGAAGATTCAGCTACAGTTTTGTTAATCTCATCATGGTATTGATATTCTTTTAATCCTTGAAAAATATTTTCACGGGAAAATTCAACTCGATTGAAACGATTAAAAACATAATACCATGCAGCAGCAGTACAAGTTGGCTTAAGCAAATTCCAATGTAATAACCATAAAGAAGCAGGATTTTCTAAATACTCATCCCAACCATTTTCACCTAATAAATTTCTGCCAAATTCTGAGGGGGTATCGTCATCTTTAGTAATCTTAAAAGCATTGCACCAATAACGTATTGCTCGCACCATATTTTTCCCTACACCTAATTTTACAGGTGCATCGATCGCAAGAAAAATACTAGAATCTAAATTAGCAGCATCAAAACCTTTTTTTAACCATCCCCAACGAGGATGAAAAGTTTCATGACGAGCAAAAATTGGATTAACGGGATTTGCTAATATATTTAATTCAAGGGTTTTTTGAGACATAAAAATATTATTTTTTTAAATCATTATATTTTATTACTTTAAAATATAATATAAAAATAGATAAAATTAACTATATTATATAGATCGAATTATGCAAAATATAAATTATCACGATCTAAAGGAAAATTTGCCAGCACTTATAGAACAAATTGCTCATCAACATGAACCTTTATGTCTCGAATTACCTAATTCACTTAAAGCAATAATACTCTCGGAAGAAGATTATAGTAGTTTAATGGAAACTTTATATCTATTGACTAATCCAGTAAATGTAGAAATATTACTAAAAGCTGCTAATCGTTATATCAGTGAAGCTATTGAGTGGCAAGAAGTTAAAAATTAATTAGATTTATAAGACAATTTTTGTTAGAATCGTCAATAAAAAATTTATTCCAGATAATAATTAACTAAATTAAACGTAACTAATTTATGAGTTTATTTAATTTACAAGCTCCTTTTAAACCTACAGGAGATCAACCAAAAGCGATCGCACAATTAATTAAATCTTTAGGAGCAAAAAACCGTTTTCAAACCTTACTCGGTGCTACGGGTACAGGTAAAACTTTTACCATTGCTTCGGTTATTGAAAAATATAATAAACCTACTTTAGTTTTAGCCCATAATAAAACTTTAGCAGCTCAATTATGTAATGAATTAAGACAATTTTTTCCCCATAATGCCGTGGAATATTTTATTAGTTATTATGACTATTATCAACCAGAAGCATATATTCCTGTTACTGATACTTATATCGAAAAAACATCATCAATAAATGACGAAATAGATATGCTACGACATTCTGCCACTCGTTCTTTATTTGAGCGCAAAGATGTAATTGTGGTTGCTTCTATTAGTTGTATTTACGGTTTAGGAATGCCGGTAGAATATTTAAAAGCGGCAGTCAATTTAGAAATAGGTAAAGAAATTAACCAACGGGAATTATTAAAGCAATTAGTTACTGTTCAATATCATAGAAATGATACTCAATTATCGAGAGGAAATTTTAGGGTTAGAGGTGATATTTTAGAGATAGTTCCTGCCTATGAAGATCGGGTAATTAGAATAGAATTTTTTGGCGATGAAATTGAGGCAATTCGCTATCTCGATCCAGTTACAGGAGAGTTATTAAATAATTTAGATTGTGTTAATATTTATCCTGCTCGTCACTTTGTTACCCCTGACGAGCAATTAGAATATGCATTAATAAATATCAAGGAAGAATTAGGAGAAAGATTAGCAGAATTTAATAATCAAGGTAAATTAGTTGAAGCCCAAAGATTGGAACAACGAACTCGTTATGATTTAGAACTTTTGCAGGAAATAGGTTACTGTAATGGGGTAGAAAATTACTCCCGTCATTTAGCACGAAGAGAAGCGGGAGCACCTCCAGATTGTTTAGTAGATTATTTTCCTCAAGACTGGTTACTTGTAGTAGATGAATCCCATGTTACTGTACCTCAAATTAGGGGAATGTATAACGGAGATCAAGCCAGAAAAAAAGTATTAATCGATCATGGTTTTAGGTTGCCTAGTGCTGCGGATAATCGCCCTTTAAAAGCTGAAGAATTTTGGCAAAAAGTTAATCAATGTGTTTTTCTATCTGCTACTCCTAGTAAATGGGAAATTGAACAATCAAATGGACAAATTATCGAACAAATAATTAGACCAACAGGAGTAGTTGACCCAAAAATAAATGTCAAGCCAACTGAGGGGCAAGTTGATGATTTATTAGGAGAAATTAAAGATAGAATTAAACGGAAAGAAAGGGTTTTAATTACTACTTTAACTAAACTCATGGCAGAAGATTTAACTAATTATTTTCAAGAGCGAGGAATTAAGGTACAGTATTTACATTCTGAGATTCAATCTATTCAAAGAATTGAGATTTTACAAGCCTTAAGAGAAGGTGAGTTTGATGTTTTAATTGGAGTAAATTTATTAAGGGAAGGTTTAGATTTACCCGAAGTATCTTTAGTGGTAATTATGGATGCTGATAAGGAAGGTTTTTTGCGATCGGAAAGTGCTATTATTCAGACAATTGGTAGGGCCGCACGTCATATAAAAGGGGAAGCTATTTTATATGCAGATAATTTAACAGATAGTATGAGTAGGGCGATCGCAGAAACAGAAAGAAGGCGTAATATTCAGTTACAATATAATCAGAAACATGGTATAATTCCACAACAAATAATTAAAAAATCTAATAATGCAATTCTTTCGTTTTTAGATATTTCTAGGCGTTTAAATAATCAGGAATTAGAAACAGTTTATCAACAATCAAATGATTTACCTTTAGAAAAAATACCTGAGTTAATCCAACAATTAGAAGCACAAATGAAGGAAGCTGCTAAAAAGTTAGAATTTGAAGAAGCTGCTAAATATAGAGATAGAGTTAAAAAGTTAAGAGACAAGTTATTAGGTCATTAATAATAATTAGAGGTTTCAAGATGAATATTTTCTTTTCTATTAATCACAGAAAAATAGAAGAGATAGTATGTTATTTTTCTTTGGTTTAATAATGATAACGACACTGCACAATAATAATTTGTTCGTCTAAAACTTGATAAATTAAACGGTGTTCCTGATTTATACGTCTTGACCATAATCCAGAAAAATCAAATTTTAGTGGTTCTGGTTTGCCGATACCTTCAAAAGGATTTGTTTGTATATCTTTGATTAATTGATTAATTCGTTTTAAAGTTTTTTTGTCTTGATTTTGCCAATATATGTAATCTGCCCAACCATCCTCTAAAAATACAATCTTCATTAATTTATTCGTCTTCAATTAAATTATGTTGTTCGTATTGACCTTGTTTTAATTCGTCTAAGGCTTTATAAAGACGTTGAGCATTTTTAGGACTTCGTAATAAATGAAGAGTTTCTGCAATCGCATTATAATCTTCTAAAGACATCATAACTACCGGTTTTTGTGACTGACGAGTAATAATAATTGGTGCATGATTTTCACATACCTCATTCATTACTGTACTAAAGTTATTTCTGGCTTGAGTATAGCTAATTGCATCCATCATTGTTATTTTTCTTATTTTCTTTTATTGTACTGTTTTTGTACTTATATGGTTATTATTGATTTAGTGTACCTAGTCAAAAAGAATGTCACTAGTCCAAAAAACTAAATCAGGTAGTTATTATATGGGAAAAACTGAAAAAGTTTTAATAACCTCCTCTTTTCATCAATTGAGAGGAAAAATACAATTAATTTTTACATCTCCACCATTTCCTCTAAACAGCAAAAAAAGTTATGGAAATATGATTGGAGATGAATATTTACAATGGTTTACCAGTTTAGCACCATTATTTTCTCAAATGTTAGCGGAAGATGGCTCTATAGTAATTGAATTAGGCAACAGTTGGGAATCACAACGTCCAGTTCAATCTTTATTACCATTACAATCTTTATTAAATTTTGTTTCTCATCCAGATGCTAATTTGCGTCTTATTCAGGAATTTTTCTGTTATAATCCATCACGTTTACCTTCTCCTGCTAATTGTGTAAAAGTTCAACATATTAGAACGGTAGATAATTATACTCGTTTATGGTGGATTGCTAAAAGCGATTTTCCTAAAGCAGATAATTCTAAAGTATTGCGCCCTTATAGCGATCGCAGAAACAGAAAGAAGGCGTAATATTCAGTTACAATATAATCAGGAACACGGTATTATTCCCCAACAAATAATTAAAAAATCTAATAATGCAATTCTTTCGTTTTTAGATATTTCTAGGCGTTTAAATAATCAGGAATTAGAAACAGTTTATCAACAATCAAATGATTTACCTTTAGAAAAAATACCTGAGTTAATCCAACAATTAGAAGCACAAATGAAAGAAGCTGCTAAAAAATTAGAATTTGAAGAAGCTGCTAAATATCGAGATAGAATTAAAAAATTAAGGGATAAATTACTAGGTCATTGATGAGTCACCTCCGGCTTTTTTTGTTCTTCCATTTTTTTTAGTAAGCTAACATACATTTAAATTGCATATAATTCTATCAAGAAATAAGGTTTAAATCGATTATTCTGAATACTGACTAATCATTGAACATTGATAAATGATAAATAGTAGAGCCTTTAAGCCTACTTTCAAACGAATGATAAATGTTAAATGATAAATGTTAAATGAAATGACTACTCTCTCAACCACTAATTTAAATACGTGACAGCTTATTAGCTTTTGATTAGGCAATTTCCCAAGCTGAAGTACGCAATAAACGAATTTGAGCTAAAGTTAAAATAGTCGGAATAATACGTCCATAATTAGTAGAAATAGTCTTCCAACCCAAATCAGCCAAAAACCAACCCCATAACATTGGCCCAAGAAATGCAAAAACTGTACGCATTGCGCTGTAGCGTGCTGCTGAAATAGTCATACCACGTTTAGCGGTGGCTAAAGTTAGATAATTTTTAAATTGATTAGCTGCGACAACTCCACCTTTAACCAAGGCATTTTTAGCAGTATGATAAGTAGCAAAATGTAAAGCAAATTCCTGGGCAATATGTTTAAGTAAAAGAGGTTTAATTACAGAATTAATTGCTAAAACACTGCTGCCTTTTAAAATTAAGTTTAAAGAATCTGATTCTACATTTAATAATAATTTATCAGTAGAAAGCGATCGCTCTATTTTTTTTATTAAAGAATTTTGTTCTTTTTGTGGCAGTTTTTTCCACGCTTTAGCTATTAAATGTAAAAAAATCTCGGTCTCTAAGTCAATAGCTGACATTTGTTGAGAATAAGAAATTTTGAGGTAACGAGAAACTTGAATTAAGGCTTCTCGATAAGTAAATTCTTGAGTTTTTCCTTTAAGCACAGTCATGCCATCTGCGGCAAGATAGCGGAATCTATTTTCCAGCGAATCTAACCAATCATTCCAATTTAGGCTTTGAATGTCTAAAGGTTGAGGAGTTGTCACATAATCTAAGGGATTAAAACGACGAGCAAAAAGAATATTAGTTAAATGCTGTAATTCTTCTTCTGTTGCTAATTCTAAGGCTTCTCTAAGTTCATCCAAGGCTTTAATCCTCCTAAAATTTTGGCTCGGTTACGGTTAAATTGTACTATCGAATATTTTTAATTTGCATATTGTTTATGGTTAACTTTTGTGATGTTGCTGTTATTGGTGCGGGTATAGCTGGTTTAACCTGCGCAAAAAATTTACACAATCAGGGCTTAAAAGTCCTAGTTTTCGATAAATCAAGGGGTGTAGGAGGAAGACTCGCAACCCGTCGTTTACATAATACCTGTGTGGAGCATGGTTTGCCCTATTTAGAAATTCAAGGTGAATTGTCGGAAAAATTAATTACTAAATTATGCCAAGAAAATATTATTCAGTTATGGGATGGTAAAGTTTATGAATTAAATTCTTCTGATTGTTTAACGATTACTGCCGATGTTAATCGTTATTTTGCTCCTCAAGGCATTACTGCTGTGGCTAAATTTTTAGCTGAGAATTTAAAAGTTAGGCGAGAGTCTAAGGTTATTAAAATTAGTTATACAGATAATATTTTTTCTCTTCAGTTAGAAAATAATCATGAAAAAATTAAAGCTAAATATATAGTTTGTGCTATTCCTGCACCCCAAGCTTTAATGTTAATAGAAAATAGTCCTAATCTAAATTTATCTTCTCAATTAAAACAAGATTTAGAGTCAGTCAGTTTTTATCCTAGTATTGTGGTTATGGCTGGTTATTCTACTGAATATAAATTACCTGAATGGCAAGCAGTAAAATTTTTAAATAATGAAAGTTTAAAATTTCTTATTTTAGATAGTAGTAAAAGGATAAATAATTCTCAACCTGTATTTGTATTTCATAGTAGTAATGAATTTGCTCAACAATATTTAGATACAAATAATTTAGATTTACCAGCACAAAAATTACTTAAGATTAGTTCTAATTTATTTATGTCTTGGTTAGTTAATCCTGATTGGTATCAGGTGCATAAATGGCGTTATGCTACTGTTAAAAATAGTTTTAATAAGAAATTTTTAAGGGAAAATAATTTACTATTTTGTGGTGATTGGTGTAGTGGTAATTCATTAGAAGATGCTTTAAAATCTGGAATCAATGCTGCTGAAAGTCTTTTTGTTCAACTCTAAAAAATATAAAAAAATATAATTTTTATCAAAAATCACGATTTAAAACCTCGCCGTGTTAACTTAACGTGAGCGTTTAACGAAACAAAATAACATTTTTCAAGTTTTCTTAGTTCACCAAACCCTTATTCTTTCGTGAAAAAATCTACTGTACTGGCCAACGACAGGAAAACCCCTACCACGAACTGAGGTTAAATTAATCAATCCTAAATGCAACTTTATATCATTTATTTACTAGCTTTGCTGAAAAAGCTTTGAAATCTTAATTAATCAGTTTAATGAACAAAAATTCCGCCATGTTTTGGCGTACTATTTCTGAAATTCAGAACATTACTTCATAATAATCATTAACAAATAATAAGAATTCTTATTATTTGTTAACATTTAAAAAACTTACAGTTGAGAATGATATTCTATAAATTGAAATATAAATGAGAAATATTATTAATAAGCTAACAACTTAGGTTAACCGTTCCTAGTTTCAGCTCAAAAATTGTTTTTACTAACAAGACTCCAAAATTCCTAGGCCAACAACAACAAGAACGATAAACCTAAAAATCAAGAGTAAGGAGTTAAAGATGAATTGGGGAAAGGGAAATCGACAACACCGACATCAACACGGACAAGGTGGTCTAAGGGAAAAACGCGCCCTGATACCATTGGCTAAAGCTCAGATAGGCGATCGCCTGTGGATTGCGGGTTATGAAAGCAAAGAGGGGATTAACCGATTGCTAGGAATGGGATTAGCACCAGGAATGGAAA
>CAYPSO010000009.1:0-70647 GCA_964413275.1 uncultured bacterium
AAAAATTAAACAATTATCAGATAATCAACTGGGTGAGTTATCATTAGCATTATTTAACTTTTCTCAATTAGAAGACTTAGAGAATTGGTTACAAGAAAATAATTAAGATTAGTAACTATTTTCTACTGAAAAAACAGAAGCTAAATTTTCTGTAATAGATTCTAAATAAGCTTCAATACTCCAAGTTAATTTATAACCCTCGCCCCGTAATTCAATACCACAAATTAAATCTGGTTGAATTTGATATGTTAAATTTAACTGCTCTAAATTGTTATCTTGAAAGTAATTTTCTATAGTTGTTGCTATCGCATTTTTAGTTTCTTGGGGCAACTCAAAAGCACTAACTAAAGTCAAGGGAATAACTCTTTGATAAGAAGCCGTATTTATTAAAGTAGCAACTAAATTATTGCGATCGCTTTCAGACATATTTTGAAGACGATTTAAAAAAACTTTGGCAATTTGCTCCTCTAAACTAACCTCTGCTAAATCTACTAAAACCCGTCTAACAGTTAATTGTAATTCTTGAATCAGACGATACTGTAATTCTTCTAAAAAAGTATCTTTTTGCTTAACTAAATCTGCTTGCCATTGAGAGCGTTCAATTAAAACTTCATCACGAACTTCTTGTAAAAGTTGTTGACGAGTTTCTTCGATTTCTAATTTAGCTTGGGTTAGTAATTCCCCTTGTCGTAGGGATAAATCATGGCGTATTTGTTGATAATGTTCCATTTCTTGCTCGGCTTCCTGTTTTTGTTGCGCAGCAGATTGAAGACGTTCGCGAATGGTTTTTTCTCTATTTTCCATCGCTGTAATGATGGGTTTATAAAGTAATTTTTGTAAGACAAAAATTAAAATAAAAAAATTAATAATTTGGGCAAAAAAGGTAAACCAGTTAATTTCCAAACTATCAGCCTCCTGCTTGATTAATTACATAATTCCAGAAAGGATTAGCAAAAATTAGAATCAGAGCTATGACAAAACAATAAATCGCCACCGATTCCACAAAAGCTAAACCGACAAATAAAGTACGAGTAATAGTATTGGCTTCATCTGGTTGTTGGGCAATAGCACTTAGAGCTTGGGAAAGGGCTTTACCTTCCCCCAGAGATGGTGCAATTGAACCAATGGCAATGGTAAAACCTGCTGTAAAAATTGAGATTGCGCCGACAATCCAAACAGCCATAGAAATTGTATTGTTAGGATCGGTATCTGTCATTGATTTGTTCCTTATTAGTTATTAGTTATTAGTTATTAGTTATTGGTTTTTAGCGGTTAGCGGTTAGCGGTTAGCGGTTAGCTTTTTATTACTTTCTGCCTCCTGGCTTCATAATTCATCCCTCATCCCTCATCCCTCATCCTTTTCATAATTCATAATTCATAATTCATAATTCATAATTCATCCTTTTTAATCCGAGCGAGTGGCTGAACCAATATAAACTAAGGCTAAAATTGCAAAAATATAAGCTTGAATAACTCCGGTTAATAAACCTAAAAGTTGCATAATAGCAGGAAAGAAAAAAGGTGCGATCGCCAATAATAAAGCAGCAATCATACCACCACTCATCACATTACCAAACAAACGTACAGCTAAAGCTAGAGTGCGGGAAAATTCACTAATTATATGAAACGGTAACATAATTGGATTAGGTTTGAGGTATTGGCGCAGGTATGCCAATATTCCTTGTTGACGAATCCCATAAAAAGGAACTGCAAAAAACACACAGACAGCTAAAGCAGCAGTAGTAGAAAGCGATCCTGTTGGCGGATCGAAAAAAGGAGTAATTGCTAATATATTGGATGTGGCAATAAAAATAAATAAAGTACCAATAAAAGGAAGATAAAGATCGGGATTTTGACCACTGGTTTCTCGGATTTGCTCGCGAATATTACTAACTAATACTTCTAAAAAATTTTGCCAATGGCTAATTTCAATATTATTAGAAAGATTTCGTGTAATTAACCAAGAAGAGATTCCCAGTAACAAGAGAATGCCCCAAGTATATACCAAGGTTGCATTGATTGTTATAAAACGCCACTGCCAAAACACAATTGCATCAGGACTAAGATTCATATAACTATTAACTAATAAAAAAATACAAACTACGAACTACGAAGGTAAGAGGTAAGAGGTAAGAGGTAATAACTACGAACTATTAACTAACTTTTTATCATGCTATTTCTTACCCAGAAAAATGCTCCTAAACAAACTAATAAATGCAGAATTGCATAATTATTTGAGTAGAAAATTATCATGGTAAATCCCGTCATAACAATTAATAATCGAGCGATAAAACTACTAATAGCTAACAATAACGGAGACTTGACTTTAGGTAATTTGCGTAAAGTAAGCCATAATCCTCGGAAATAAATAGTTCCCAACAAAATACCAATAATTAAGCTAAAAGGTAGAAATAACAAACTAATCATGGTTAACCTCCTGTTCGGAAATTTTTTCAGGATCGTTGTTTTTCGATAAATTCGGTGGATTCTGGGATTGTGTCATTCTCTCTTGCTCTTGAGTAACCCACTCCCAAGCTACCAAACATCCCATACTTAAGCCCGCTAACATCAGTGCTAATGTCCATGATATTTGACTGGTAAAATGGCGATCGATCCACATACCAATAGTTAAACCTAAGAGTGTGGGAGCTACAATAGACCAACCCACTAAGCCAGTAAACTGTAAGCCAAACCATAAGCCACCAAAGGGTTTGCTTTGACGCGCTTTAATCTTTCTGCGTTCCTTATTAACGATCGCATCTAAAAAAATACGGGCTGGAGATTGTGCTTTTTTGTGTTTCATAAAACATCATTTAACTCCATAAATCTTTTAATGGTACTAATTTCTAGTTTGGCCAATACAGAATGGGCTGTTTTTTCTCGCTCGCTTAAAGTTTTAAATTCTTGGATTATAGTTTGCTGCAACATTCCTAAATCTTGGCCTTTAACGGCGTTTTGAGTAGAAACTGTGACGTTATATCCTTGTTTAATTAAAATTCCTCGATCTATAGCCAAAAATTCTTCTTTTTCTTCAGGAGATACAAAAAATAAGATACTAGGTACAAGGGTTGTTACAAAATCTATATGACGGGGTAACAAACAAAACGAACCATTGTCTGCTTCAGCAGTAACCTTTATTGCTGGTACTTCTAATAAAATCTTAGTCGGTAAAATTATTTTTAGATTTATTTCCTGATTGTTAGTATTCATAAGATAAATTTAGAATGAAGGCTAACTAATAACCAATAACTAATAACCAATAACTAATAACTAATTAAAAAACTTCATCAACTGTACCAATCATATACAAATCTCTTTCTGAAACTTGGGAAAATTCATCATTAAGAATGCGATCACATCCTTCTAAGCCATCCTCTAAAGTAACTGCTTTTCCCGCTAATCCAGTAAATTGGGTGGTAGTAAAAAAAGGCTGGGTGAGAAATCTTTCTAAGCGTCTCGCCCGATAAACTAATTGGCGATCTTTCTGGGATAATTCCTCTAGTCCTAGCATAGCAATAATATCCTTTAATTCTTCGTAATTCGCCAAGGTTTGGCGAATTGCTTGGGCGATGCGATAGTGTCGCTCTCCCACAATATTAGGCATCAGCATTTTAGAACCCGATTGTAACAAATCTACTGCCGGATAAAAACCTTCACTGGCTCGTTTACGGGATAAAACAATGGAAGCTGATAAATGGGAAAAAGCGTGAACTGCTGAAGGATCGGTAAAATCATCCGCCGGCACATAAATTGCTTGAATCGAGGTGATTGCCCCAGAATGGGTGTTACAAATACGTTCTTCGAGTTGAGCAAGTTCAGTGGCTAGAGTCGGTTGATAACCTACCCGTGAGGGCATTTGTCCCATCAAAGCCGAAACTTCAGCCCCCGCTTGAATAAAACGGAAAATATTATCGATTAATAATAAAACGTCTTGATGTCGGTTATCCCTAAAATATTCTGCCATAGTCAAAGCTGCATGGCCTACCCTAAATCTTACTCCGGGTGGCTCATTCATTTGCCCGAAGATTAATACTGTATTGTTGAGAACGCCTGTTGCTTTCATCTCGTCATATAAATCTAAGGCCTCACGACAACGTTCACCAATACCGCAAAACAAACTCACTCCCCGATGTTGCTTAACCATGTTGTGGATCATTTCCGTAATCAGGACGGTTTTGCCAACTCCTGCACCACCTAGTAAACCTGCTTTTCCCCCTCGTTCTAAAGGTGTTAGTATATCGATCGCCTTGATCCCTGTGGTCAGGATTTCTGATTTAGTAACTCGCTCTGATAAGGCAATGGGTGTAGCATGAATAGAGTGCCATTCCCCTGCTGAGATTTCTTCCCCTCCATCAATAGTTTCACCGAAGACGTTGAACATACGACCCAAAAGGCGATCGCCCACAGGTACGAGTAAGGGATGCCCAGTATCAATTACTGTTGCTCCCCGTGCCAAACCTGCCGTTGGTGCGAGAGCTACCCCTCGTATAACTTGTGAACTTATATGGGACATAACTTCAATGACAATTTTTTCCCCTTCAATTGTTTCTAATTTAGTCCGCAATTCCGGTAATTTATGGGGAAATTGAATATCCACAACACTTCCCCGTACTCCAAGTACAGAACCAATATTTGCGATCGAGGGATTATGTGCCAAAATATTCATGCTAATTAACCTATAGTTAGATCTTATCTATTTAGGGAAGTGCAACATAGCTAAATTTATGGAAGAAGAAACAAAATCGACAGGTTGTCTTTTGCTTTATCAATTTAATTACTGCAATAATGCCTGATTTAGGTATAGTATTTGTGTCAATTAAAGATGAAAAAAAAGTTTCTAGCTCTCCTAATTTTAAGTCTTGCTGTTACTTCAGTAAATGCTCATGAACAAATAAAAGAAGAACATTCCGACTCCCATCATCACCGAACAGTTATGATTTCCGATGAGCAACCTCTTCCTAGTATAGACTTAGTTATTCATGAAGATAGTCTCAAAGGTTGGAATTTAGAAATTAAGTTGGATAATTTTGAGCTTGCTCCTGAAATGGTCAATACAACAAATGAGCCAAATAAAGGACACGCTCATTTATATATAAATGGAGAAAAAATAACTAGAATTTATGGAAATTGGTTTTATTTAGCAACTTTACCTTCAGGAACAAATGAAATTAAGATCGGTTTAAATACTAATCGTCACGAATCCTTAATGTATCAAGGAAAGTTAATTGAAGATGTAGAAATTATATAATATCAACATTCTACTTATCATTAAAATCATAATGATAAACCATGTCCTTTTGACAATATTTGGGCTTAAAATTAGCTAAAGTCCCACTAATAGTAAATTAAGAATGTGAGACAGAATTGAGACAAGACCAAGTCTTGGTAACCGGTGTTGGAGGTTCAAATCCTGACGAGAGACTATTTTAATCAAATCGGAGCGGCGGGATTTGAACCCACGACCCCCACTACCCCAAAGTGGTACGCTACCAAGCTGCGCTACGCCCCGAATCAGTCACAGTTTATCATTATAAACAAATTATATTTATTTGACAAGTGTTTTTTAGAAATTTTTAAAATTTTGCACTCCTTGTATTAATTCTTTAACAGCAGAAGGAGTCCAAATCCCTTCACAACAACGATTTGTCTGCACAATTAAATGGAGAGAATAGGCATGAGGATAACCTTCAACTTCTAACCAGATTAAATCGCTTTCCATTTCACAAACAATTTTCTCTTCATCCATCAATTCTATAGCCATATTACTCATTGTTTCAGCTAACTGAGAGAGAAGACGACAAAAATCATTTAATTCAGCTTCTGTTAACTCAATTGCCCAAGAATCACTGCCTACTAATCCTTTATATAAACTTTTTGTTGGATTCCAACCAATACGCCAATCTTTGCCTTTTTTAAGAACACGAGTCATAAAAACTTAAAATCTGGACAAACTGAGTAAATATTATTACATAAACTTTGTAGGGGCTGAATATATTCAGCCCCTACAAAAACCTATATTAGTCACTAATAATTTCCGGTTGGGTCAATTCATCAGACATTTCAATAATTGCTCTAATCACAGGTTTCATACTTGGGTCGTCGAAATTTTCAAATTCTTCATAACGACGACGTTTTGCCCGATTAGCAACTTGTATAGTGATACGATAACGATTAGAAGCAGCACTCATCAACTCTTCTGCACGATAGACTATTTCTGAAGAATCAAAGGAATTTTTTCTTTGCATTAGTTGGGTATCGAAGGTTTGCGTTAGGATAGCTAAAAAGAATTAATTTAATTTTACTATAAAATATGCCTACTTATACAGGAATTGCTAGTGACGCTTTTAAACATCCTTTAGATCAACAAGCAGAACAAACTTTACGTACTGTGCCGGGTTTTGATTTAGTTGCCAGTGCTTTTATCGAATATTTATATGAAAGACCACAACAAATATATTTATTAGCTAATAATATTGAAGTTGGGCCAAGGCAATATTCTACCTTATACGGCATTTTTAGAGAATGTGTTAGAGATTTAGATATTTATCCTGAGCCTAATCTATATGTTAATCAAAATCCCCAAGTTAATAGTTATGCTTTAGGTCACGAACACCCTTATATTGTGGTTAATAGTGGTTTATTAGACTTACTTGAAGAAGCAGAATTACGTTCAATAATTGCCCATGAATTAGGACATATTAAATGCGATCATACTATTCTGATTCAAATGGCCATTTGGGCTATGGGTGCAGCATCTTTATTAGGTGAACTTACTTTAGGTTTGGGTAATGTGATTAGTAGTGGTTTAATTTTTGCTTTTTATGAATGGCGACGCAAAGCAGAATTATCTGCCGATAGAGCAGCTATGCTAGTTATGGATGAGTTAAACCCAATTATGTCTGCCATGATGAAATTGGCTGGCGGTACTCATAAATATGCGAATGAATCTAGTCTGCAAGAATTTATTCGTCAAGGAGAAAAATATCAAGAATTAGATAAAGATGGCTTAAATCAGTTTTATAAATTTGTAATTTATAATGGTGGAAGTGGCAATTTTCTCACTCATCCTTTCCCTGTCGAAAGATTACATTATTTACAACAATGGTTTAATTCTGAAGAATATCGTCAAATTCGCCAAGGTAATTATCAACGGGAAACAACTAAAGGCTCGGTGGATGTGGAATATGCGGAAACAAATCAAGAAGTAGATTCTTTACAGGAACAAATCAAGAATCTACAAGAAGAAATTAATCGTCTTAAGAATAAAAAAAATTCTTCTAGATAATAATTATTATCACAAATTATTTAGGTCTGACTTAATAAACCGAAAATTTTTTACTGAACATCTGGTTTATATTTTAGAAAAGCAACTCCAGCAGTTATGACTTCTGCACTAATACTAATTAGACGAAATAAGGCAATAGCAACGATAATTTCACCAGACATTTTTTTTCCTAAAACAGTTAGAATTGTCACCTCAAAAATCCCTAAGCCTCCGGGAGCACCCGGTACAATTAAACCTAATAACCACGCAAAACTAAAAGCACTTAGTAAAGGGATAATGTCTTGAAAATTTAAAGATATTAAAGCTAATATTGTTAATAAAAATCCAGTTCCTCTAAACAATAAAAATCCTAATTCGCCTAAAAGAGAAGACCAAGGATAATAAATTATTCCTATGGTTGTAACTAATTTATTTTTGTTTTTTAAACGATTAATAAAATTAATAACTGAGTTGATAATTCGAGGATGAATACCAATTAAAACTACTATTAATCCAATTATTTGTAATATATAAAAATTATTGTTGACTGTAACACTACCTCCTAATAAGGCAATTATAAAAGCAGCAACAGCCATTAAAATTGGTTCTAATAAAACAGTAAAAGTCGCTATTTCCAAGCTCCCACCAGCTTGAGTAATTTCCATTACTCGACCATAAAAATGCCAAATATTACCGGGTAAATATTTAGCTAAATTAGTTTGTAAATAAATAGCAATAGCTCGATGAAATTTGATCGATACTTGGAAGCTTTTTAAAATCCAAGTCCAAACCCAAGCAGACCAACAATGAGCCAGCATAGTTATTATCAGTGCGATCGCCAAAAATAACCATCCTTTAGCATCAATTTTAACTGTAATAATTTCTAACCAATATTTGTGAAAAGTATTAACTACAAAAAATAGAGTAAAGCCAATAATAATCCAACGAAAATAACTTTTAAATTTGGCAATTTTCATTATATAATTAAATATTCATCAAAAAGATTTATTTTTTAAAATATCATTAATATTTAATTTAAAATCAGGAAAAGTAGGAGAAATAATAGATAATTCTGAACTAAATTCTGTAACCTCATAAAAACCATTAACTAAAACTAAAACAGAGATTTTTTGAGCATTTGGATCGATAATCCAATATTCAGGAATTTCTAAGGCTGCATATTCAGAACGTTTATAACGATAATCATCATCCGAATTAGCAGGACTAACAATTTCTATTACTAAAATAGGGGCAGTTTCCAAAATTGCACAAGGTAAAGAAAGGATTTCTTGAGCTTGACTTTTATTGATAATAGTTAAATCTGGAATACGAGATTTAGTTTCTGTAATGCGGACTCCTATTGTACCTGGCATAATTAACCAATTACGATTAAGACGTGCTATTTCTGTTGTTAATAACTGAAATAAAATAGTTACAATTAAAGCATGAATTCCACTAGCTGGAGGCATTTTAACTAACTCTCCATTAACAAGTTCGTATTTATAATCTGTCTCATCTAGATAATTAGTATATTCAGTAAATGTGTAATATTTTTTAGCAGTTTTTACCATCATTAAAACCTCAAAAATTAATTATTAGTATTATTAGTATTATTACTATTTACTTCTCGAACAGATTTGCCATCATTTTGATAACCAAAATACCATAAAGATGCGATCGCCTCTGCACGGGTTACAGCTTTTTTAGGTTGAAATAAAGTAGTGTAACCAAAAACTCTTTTTACATTAGATTGTTCTCCATTTTGAAAATCAACTAACAATGCTTGTAAAGTTTTTGGATTAATTTTAGCTGCATCTTGAAAACCCCAAGTTTGTTTAATCGCTTCTAAGGATGCAGTGGGTAAAGCTTGACGACTATCTAAAGGTATTTTCCATAAAATTAAGTCTTCTCTGGTTAAATTATTATTAGGATTAAAAGTAACAGCAGTTAACTCATTAGTTAAAGACGAAGGAATTAACCCTGCTTCTGCTAATCCTTGAATAATTGTAAAATCAGGATCGTTTTTAGGAATATCAGTAAAAACAGGTTGAGAAGTTGTCGAAGCTAAACGAATTTGTTTTCCCGGTGAATCTTGATAAAGTAAATTATTAATTTTAAATAGCCAACTGGCAAATTCTCGCCTTGTAATCCCTTGATTTAAGTCTTGGGTTTCAATTATTCCTAAAGCAGAAATATCATTTATATATTGCTGAAAATTATCAGGAATATTCTCCGATGGAGAAGTATTTATAGAAGGAGTAGTTGATGGAGTATTTGTTACTGTTTCTACGGGTTTTTCTGTAGTTTCTGGTGATGTATTTTCCTTGGTATATTTAAGTAGATATTTTGTTTCTGAATTGTTATTTACTAGAGATAATTCTAAAGATAAATTGTCTTTAGTAGCCTGTAAGATATTATCTTGATTTTTAATTTGCCATTCTGAAGAATTCAGTTGTTTTTCATAATATTCAAAAACAGTATCAATGGGGACAGAAGTTATCCAAAAAGTTTGAGTTTCTTTTTGATTATTTCCTAATTCTGTAGCTACTAATTTAGCTTGAGAATAAATAGGAATTTCTGAGGGAAAATTATCAGGTAATTGAACTTCAGGAGTAAGAATACTTGGAGTAGAAGGAGCAGAAGATGTTGTTGGTTTTTCTTGTTTTTCCTTAAGTTTTGGATCGGGAGCAAAAAGTTTTCCTATGCTATTATCCCCGCTACAAGCTGTTAATAGATTGAAGCTAATAATTATTGTTAAAGGTAAATATTTTAAAGACATAATTGGTTATTTATTTATTTTATTTAATGTAGTTAGAAGACAAATAACGGTAGTTATAACTAGGGTAAATGTACTGGCTATAATTCCCTGATTTAATTTTAGGTTAGAAAAAATTAAATCAAAAAAACTCATTCCAGCACCAAAAGCACCAAAATAAAACCCTAACCCTAAGCCGACTCTTTCCGCAGGCACTAGGATAATAACCAATGGAATTACGCTATTTAAAACGAGAGTAAAACTAGCACAAATAAGTATGATAATTAATAAATTGGGAATAAAATTTAATAACTGTAATAATATTATAGTCGATACCAAACCAAGTAATATCCCCAAAGAATTACCTATTTTACTTGCTGACTTACCAGCAGGTATAGCTAAAATACCTAAACCAAGAAAGAATAACATCATTGCTATTTTGGTATTAGTTTCTCCTATCTGCATGGTGAAAACTTGCTTAACAATAGGAATAATAAATCTTAAAGCCCAACTAATACTAATCCCCATAATCCCAATTAAGGCTATAGTTAATAACTTAACTTTGGGAACATTTTTATTATTTGAAGCTGTGTCTAAATTATCAGTTAAATCAGGAGGAAATAAAAAACGCAAACTAAAACCAGCAAGTAAAAATGTAATTGAACCAATGAAAAAAGCAAAACTAGGCCCTAACTTTAAAATAATTCCGTAGGCATCAAATCTAAATGCACCAATAACTCCTCCTATTAAACTTACAATACTAACAGCTTGAGGCAATTTATTTGTAGGTGCAGATTTACTTAATAGGGAAATTGCTGGACTACGAAATATTGCCATAGAAGAAGCCCAAAGTATTGCCAATATCGGTAATAACCAAGCCCAAATTTTTTGAGGATGAACTAAAATTACAATAACAGGAAGACTAATAAAAAAAACTGAAGCAAAAACAATTCCTAAAGAAATTATGGGAATACGAGTTCCTATTTTCAATTGTTGGCGATCTGATAATGAACCAAAAATAGGTTCTATTATCGCTTCTAAAAAATGTTCTATTATTAAAACAGTTTTGGCAACTCCTGCGGCAAATCCTAACTGTACTAAAAATTGAGGAAAATATAAATTATAAATAACCCAAGCTAAGGTAACAGAGCCTTGGATAGCTGCTATTCCCCAAACTTGTTGCCAAGCAATTGATTTGTCATTTTTCATTTAAAAATTAATAATTCACTAACGACTAATTACTTTTACTAAAGCGTCTTTAATTACTGTAGAATTAGCATCTGGAAAATGGGCATTTTCACTAATATGTCTTTTCCATGCTTTTGTACCGGGTTTTCCCGTAAACAACTGTAAAATATGACGACTAATAGAGTGTAATTTTAAGCCTTTTTCTGTCCAATAATCTATGTAAGGTAACATATTTTTAACTACTTGCTCTGGAGTGGGAGGTATGGTATTTTTTCCAAAAATATCTCGATCTACTGTGGCAAATAAATAGGGATTATCATAAGCAGCACGCCCAATCATGACTGCATCCACAAATTGAAGTTGTTGTTTTACTTGCTCTAAATCAGTAATACCACCATTAATTTCTATAAATAAATGAGGAAATTCCTGCTTAAGACGGTAAACATCTTGATAGCGTAGAGGGGGAATATCTCGATTTTCTTTAGGACTTAAGCCTTGTAACCAAGCTTTACGAGCGTGTACGCTAAAACGGTTACATCCAGCATCCGACACAATTTTAACAAAGTTTTTCATGTCTTCATAAGCGTCGCAATCATCAATCCCAATGCGATGTTTAACGGTAACAGGAATATTAACCGCTTGTTGCATTTTTTCTATAGCTTGAGCCACTAATTCAGGTTGTGCCATCAGACAAGCCCCAAAATTTCCATTTTGCACCCGACTACTCGGACAACCGACATTAAGATTAACCTCGTCATAACCCCAATCTTCAGCAATTCTGGCACATTCTGCCAAAATTACCGGATTATCTCCTCCTAACTGTAAAGAAAGGGGTTTTTCCTCAAGAGAAAAATCAAGTAATTTATGACGATTACCATGAATAATGGCTGCTGTAGTGATCATTTCCGTATATAATAGGGTGCAATGAGTAATTTGTCGCATAAAATAGCGAAAATGACGATCCGTGCGCTCCATCATTGGTGCTACACTCAAAAGATAAGTTTGATTTTTAGTCTTCATGAAAATAAATAAATAGATAGTATTAAATAGAGAAGGTTATTAATTAATTAATTATGACTACTACAAGTTTTCAAACTATAAAACCTGCTCCCAGAGGAGAGGTAATGATTTATATTCCCTATTATTCCAAAAATCAGCACGAGTTTTTACCTAGAGCTATTAGTCTTTATAAACAAGGCTCATTAGAAGGAGAGAGAGTAATTGAAGGAGGAGATAATATTCCTTTTGTAGCCACTTGGAATTTATCTAAATTACCTTCTGATGTTACTCGTTGTACTTTACAGTTTAATGGACAAGCAGATTTAAGTTATCAAACAACTATGTCTAATGCTGACTTGATTAAATACCTAATACATATACTAGATAATTATAAAGAATCTAGAAGTGTAGATTTTAATCAAGAATTTTATCGTAATTTACTTAATGTTCAATCCTAAAGGAATTATTAACTAATGTTACTCACTTAAATGCTTAGTCAAAAAAATATTTTTAAGGAGTTCAATTATGGCACAATCTGCCAAATATGTATTAATAGCTTCAACAGAGGGTTATAGTGGCAAGTCAGGAACTATTTTAGGAATAGGAGCTTTATGCCAGAAACAAGGACTGACAATAGCTTATGGTAAGCCTTTAGGAACATCTTTTAAGGCTAATTCTCCTGAATTAGTTGAAGAAGATGTAAACTTTGTTGCTTCCCATCTTTCCTTAAGTTTAGAACAAGTGCGATCGCCTTTATTATATCTGGATAAATCTACGATTCATAAAACCTTAGAAGGGAACGAAGTAACTGACTATAGTCAAGCATTAAAGGATTATTTTCACGATACTATCGCTGATGTGATCTTTCTTGAAGGAGGCACAAATTTAGCTGAAGGAAATTTATTTAATCTATCCGTACAACAAATTGCAGAAGCAACCAATGCAGCTATTGTTTTAGTGGCTCGTTATCATCCTTTATTATTAACAGATACTATTTTGACAGCAAAACAATTTTTAGGTTCAACTCTTGCGGGTGTTTTAATTAATGATGTACCATCTTCAGAATTAGAATACTGTCAAAATCTGATTAAACCATTTCTTGAAAAACGTCAAATCAAGGTTTTTGGCATTATTCGACAGGATCGTTTATTGCGTAGTGTTAGTGTTAGAGAAATATCTCAACGTTTACAGGCTAAAGTTCTGTGTAGAGCAGATAGATTAGATTTAATGGTAGAAACTCTAACGATTGGTGCTATGAATGTAAACTCGGCCTTAGAATATTTCCGTCAAGGGATTAATATGGCAGTAGTTACAGGAGGCGATCGTACTGATTTACAATTAGCCGCTTTAGAAACTTCTACTCAATGTTTAATCTTAACTGGTCATGTACCTCCTCAACCATTAATTTTAAGTCGTGCAGAAGATTTAGAAATTCCCATTTTATCGGTTAATTTAGATACTCTAAGCACTGTAGAAATTGTAGATCAATCTTTTGGCATGGTGCGTTTACAAGAACCAATTAAGGTTCAAAGATTTCAAGAGATAATAGCTGAATGTTTCGATCTAAAAGGTTTTATGGAAACATTAGACTTAAAAGCACCAACCACAGCTTAATTACCATTTACTGAATAAACATAAAATAAATCAATTCATAATTACTTAGGAAAAATCATGAATTTTAATAAAAACGGGGAAAAATTAGTGAAAGCTCGTTCTCTGCCCCCTCAAGAAGAGGCTTTTTCTCCTTGGGGAGGAGTTCATGAGTTTGTCCTAGAATATACAGCTAATCCAAAACTTCAAGCCGATCCAGAAATCAAAAAACTTCATAATTTCTTGGTTAATAATTCATCAGTGTGCAGTTTTTGTGGTGTTGGTTGTCCCTATGGAGTGGTTCTAAATTCCCAAAATAAGGAAAAAGTTGTCCCCCTCAGTAAATTGGGTTTATGTGTTAAAGGTGCAACTTCTTTATTGACTGGAGGCGATGCCCAACGGGAGGAAAGACTTAAACATCGTGGTAAAAAAGGCGATCTCAGCAAAGCTGAGGCACTTTGCGATCGCATTCGTACTCCCATGATTCGCCATCATGATGGCAGTTGGAAAGAAGTCTCTTGGGAAGAAGCCCTTGATCGCGCAGCTTGGCTGTTTCTCCATGTCAGGGAGTGGGTTGGCCCTGAAGGAGTGGCAATTTATGGCAATGGTCAAAAAACTATCGAAGGAATTTGGATGGCTTCTCTCTACAAAAACGTCTTTAAAATTTCTACCATTGGAGCCAACTCAGAGCATTGTCTGGCCAGTGCAGGAGCAGCCCATGAATTAAATTTTGGTAATGAAGCTTCCTTTACTTGGAAAGAATTTGAGGAATTAGAAATTTGTGATGTGGCCATACTTCACGGTACGAATCCGGTGGTTACTTTTCCCCAAGCTTACAAAAAACTAAAGAGTAATACTAAAGCTATTAAAGTAGTAATTGACCCAATTGAAAGCGACACAGTAATCGATTTGCGTCAATCCAATCAGCCAACCCTGCACATTCGTTTCGAGCAAGGGGGAGATGCCTTATTTAATTTAGCTGTGGCGAGGGTTATTTTAGAAAACGATTGGGAAGATCGAGAATTTTTAGATCAAGCAGTTGAACCGGAAAGTTTCCAAGAACTATATAATCTCTGTTTTGAAGATCGCTGTACTCCAGAAAATGTTGCTCAACAAATTGCCCTCGAAGGAGATAATCCCACTGAGTTAGCCCAAACTATCCGCTACTACGCTTCATTGATTGCCCAACCGAATACAGAAGGATACCGCCCCAAACCTGCTTTTGTTTCCAGTATGGGTATTAACCAAAGCACTGGTTCTTATGGTTTTTCCACTAATCTCAACCTATTGTTACTCACTGGTAATGTAGGACGTAAAGGGGCTGGTTCTTTAAGAATTGCCGGTCAATCTAATGCTACCAGCGAGCTAATGTTAGGATTTAATGCCCGTCGTTTATTATTCAATTTAGATGCTACAAATCCCGAACACCGAAGGGAATTAGCGGAAATTTTAGAGATTCCAGAGCATAATATTCCAGATTCCCATGGTACTCCTGTATCGAGAATGTCTGATGATGATTATCTTTACTGCTTTATTTTTATGGGAACTCAGTTTACCCGTAATATGCCCCGTTTAGGTAATTGGTTAAAGCGGTTGGGACGCAGTTTTAATATTATGATCGATTCATTTTTACCCGATGGTGCCCTTGAATATGCAGATGTGATTTTACCTGCCCTTACCTATACAGAACGAATGGGAGTAATTCAACGGGGCGATCGCACTCTTCAATTACAACAACCTCTAACCGAAGCACCACCTTTAGCTTGGGCAGATGAGGAAATTTTGGCACGACTAGCTTTAGCCATTTCTAATCGACTACAAGACCCAGATACGGCTGCTTTGAATGATTTAGACCCTGAAGTGGTAACACGAACTTTTGGACGTTATTTAAACGAATCAGGTAAGATCGATTCAGCTAGTGTCTTCGATCATGTGGTTTCAACTTCATGTCGGTTAAATGTCTATAACCGCTTGATAAATAGCCAAGGAGAACCGATTTCCCATGCCATGTTAAGGGAAAATGCCGGCTTAGGAGTACAGTGGCAAGGAGATGGGCGTTATGGTGAAGCCAGAACCAAAGGAGCAGTTTTCCCCGGACTCCGTGATGGAGAGTTTACCCGCGCGAAGTTAGTACGTCCTCCTGAAAAGTTTTTGGAGCGTTTAGTTACTCGTGGTGATGAAAAACTACGCAGTCTAATTACTGGTAGAGGCCGCCCTGGAAGAAATCCGAAGGTTTATGTAGCAAGGTACAATTCCGGGATCAAAACTTTACCCATTGGAGCAAAAAAAACCGATGAAACCTATTGGATTGAAATTAATCCTGACTATGCAGCTCAGAGAAATCTGAATCAAGGCGATCCAGTACGCATAACTAGCCATCATGGAACGATTATTGGCTCAGTTAGTCTGAATGCTCATGTCCCCCCAGAATTTCCTTTCCTCGATTTTGTACCGGGTGAAGCCAATCGTCTTACGGATTATTTAGATGCTGATCGCTTTACCAATCAAAGTTTAATCAAACGGACTCCCATCAGAGTGGAGCGTTTATCATTGGAAGAAGCAACTCTTTGGCAGCGACCAGATGCAGATGTTTTCAGCAAAATAGTTTCTTCTCTTTATCAACACTATACTGCTGTATATCCCACTGAAACAGAGGCGGATTCTTTTGCTCGTGGTGAACCTAATGCGATGGACTGGTTGCCTTTAACTTCCCTGCGACAACCAAGTAATCAAAAAGAAGAAGAACTTGCGGTTTTAGTAGGAGCAATGGCTACATTTTTCCAGCGTTATGAGGAAGATACTAATTATCGAGCTTCGGCAGCGCAAATGTTAGAACAATGGCCCGGAGATAAACGGGAACGGTTTTTAACGATTCTTCTACCTCTGTTAAGAAAGCTCGATTACGATACCCTAATGATGTCTTTACTCAATGATGTTGTGGGTAAAGTTTCCCTCCTAGACGCTTTGGGACAGATAAAATATGCCAATCTAGAAGAAGCCCATGATAGTGCAACCATTGAAATTAAAGAGGAGGTGGTAGGGGTTCAGCTTTATCTGGCGATTAAATATGGTTTGGATTTGCTTTATGGCTGCGATAGTTCTATAAACCAAGATGATATTGCCATAATTACCGGGATTCGCATCCCTTGTGCTGCGGATGTGCCTTCTTATTTTATGGGGGTTAGTCCTGCGGATTTAAAATCAAGTAGATTAGTTCACTGTGCCCAAATTGGTAGTGATGCCATCGTCGTTATTGATCGCCGTAATAATCGTGGGGTTAAAATTGATACTACAACGGGAATTTTACCCTACGATCGCGAATTACTTAAGTTACGCAGAAGTGTGATTATGAATAAGCGATCGGCTTCTCGCTATGAACACCGCCGTTTCTTTGACCGTTTAATTGAACTTATTGTAAAGTTTGTGCGTTTAGATCGGGAAAATTTCCGAGCCATCGGTCCATTTCCTTTTCCTTGGGAAGAGTTTTCTAATAAGTTGACTTTTGTCCCTTGGAAAAAACAATCATTTCAGCAAATGTTGTTACAAGCTAATCTCTCGTCGTCACTGGTGGAAGGGTTAATCGGAATAGAAATATTAGATCCCAAAGAAAATGCAGATTTGATACAGCAATTATTAAGGCAGGATGGGGGCGATCAAGCTAAGGGTTCACAAGTTGATACTTTCACTGCCTTAGTCAATAACCAAGATTTATCAACAGAAAGAAAGGTTTTCCAAGTAATTGAGCAATATATTACCCCTGTTTTAGAAAATGATGGCGGTAAGCTGGAACTACTCTATTTCGATGCGAGTCTTGGTGAAGTAACGGTAAGGTTTTTAGGAAGTTGTGCTAATTGTCCTTCTTCAATTCTTTCAGTGGAAACTCTAGTTAAACCACCATTACTAAATATTCCGGGAGTCTATCGCGTAGTACATCGAACTCATTTAAGGCGGGACGAAATAACTCACAAACCTTTACTTCATAGTTCCTAGTAGATGAGCTACGAACTCATATTACTGATTGATTTGTACTAACGGGACTTAAACAAAAATTAAGCCCAAACAAAGCCAAAACTGGCTTTATAAGCTATGAATACGTCACGATTTTGGTTGAGCCATGAGACAAAACGATAAGACATAGCTGTACGAAATGCCTCCAAAGCTTCAGGAAAGGTGTTCAAAGGTTTATTAGCCCAACGTCTTCTTAGTCCTCCAGTTAGCTTGTGCCAAAGTATAAAAGTATAAGCACAAAATTAAAAGAACCACAGAATCTTTGAAAGATAATGGTTTTATCTTTATTCAGCAACCCATATTTAGTTTATTTCAGGTTTTCTCTGAATCAGGAATTGTAATATCCACAGTTGTGATTTGTGTATTTAAACTCCTTAATTCTGGTTCAATTTCTTTTTGATTACCTACTACTAAGGTAATAATTTTACTAGGTTGTAAATATTTTTGTGCTGCTTTTTGTACATCTTCAATACTTGTTGCTTTGACTTGTTTTTGGTATTGAAAAATAAAATCTAAGGGATAACCAAAATATTCGTAGCGCATTAAACGAGATAAAGTTTGTCTTGGTTTTTGGAAATTAAAGACAAAGGAATTAAGAATTGAGTCTTTAGCATAAGCTAATTCTTCTTCACTAATCCGTTGATTTTGTATTTTTTCGATTTCTGATTTGAGAGATTGAATAAAAGGTACAGTAGCATCAGAACGAGTTTGACCTCCAGCTAAAAACATACCTGGATAATCGTAGTTAACCTGCCATGCTCCATAGACAGAATAAGCCAAGCCTTGACGAGAACGTACTTCATTAAATAAACGTCCTCCAAAACCGTTTAAGACACCATTTAATACGGTTAAAGCGGGATAATCAGGTTCATTGGCTTGACCTCCAATATGACCTAATCTAATATTACTTTGAGTTAACTGAGGTTGATTAATAAAAAATAAGCCATTTTCATATTTTTGATTGGCTGTCGGAATATTATTATTTATGTCCTGTTTAATCGGTTGCCAATCGCCAAAATTATCA
Organism: uncultured bacterium; assembly: GCA_964413275.1. Lineage (GTDB taxonomy): Bacteria > Cyanobacteriota > Cyanobacteriia > Cyanobacteriales > JAABRE01 > JAABRE01. Next base: position 18,829 of record CAYPSO010000009.1, read on the forward strand.
TTAATCAACTGTTTCATTGCCGGAGCATTAAAATCACCAACTATCCCTAAAATCATATTATTAGGATGAAAATATTGTTGATAAAAATTAACTAAATCTTGACGATTAATATTATTAATTGTTTGATATTCTATGGTGCGAGCATAGGGGCTATTTTCCCCATAAATAACCTTTTGAAATTCTCGATCTGCGATCGCCTGTGGATCGTCATTACGACGGGCAATACTACTTTTAAATTGTTGTTTTGCTAACTCTATTTTATCATCGGGAAAAGCAGGTGATCGCAAAACTTCTGCAAATAACTGGAATACGGTTTCTAAGTCTTCAGTTAAGGTATTAAAACTAGCATTACCAGAAGTATCACCAATGGAAGTTTCCACCGTTGCCGCTTTATCTTCTAAAATTTTATTTAATCGATCTGCTGGATGTTCTTGAGTTCCGCCTAAACGCATTATAGTGCCAGTTAACTCTGCTAATCCTATCTTTTCTGAAGGTTCTAATCGAGAACCTGTTTTAATAAAAGTTGTACCACTTATCAAAGGAAGTTGATGATCTTCCATTAAATAAACCACCATACCATTATCAAGTTGATAACGTTCATAATCTGGTATTTGTACTTCTTTTAAAGGAGGAAATTCTAAATCTTTATAGCTGTTTGGTGTTAAAGCAATAACAGGTAAACTAAAAACAACTATTAAAAGTAATGTGGCTATTCCTAAAACTATTGAAGTAATTTTTTTCATTGGTATCGTTATATTTTTTCTGCAAAATTATTTAATCTGTAGCAGTTAGCAATTAGCAAATTAGCCGAATCCTGACTACTGTAAGGGCAGAATATATTCTGCCCCTACTGAATTACTGACTAATTAATCGTCCTATAGTCCGATTTTCTGGGGTAAAAGTTTTTTGTGCTACCCTTTGAATATCAGCAGCAGTAACAGCAGATATTTTGTCAATTTCTTGAAATAAATTGGACCAGTTTCCTGTTTTAACTTGATATTCTGCTAGGGTTTGAGCCATACCCATATTTGAATCTAACATTCTAATAAAGTTAGCTTTTGCTTGGGTTTTAACTCGATTTAATTCGTCTTCAGTAACTAATTCAGTTTTTAATTTATCTATTTCTAATCTCAAAGCTTGAGCAAGCTCATCAAGGGTTTTACCTTGAGATGTTAAGGCAAAAAACAGCATTAAATTAGGATATTTATCCCCCGGAAAACCATTAAAACCTTGGGCAGCAAGAGCAACTTGTTTTTCCTCCACTAAAGATTTGTATAAACGAGATGTACGCCCGTCACTTAATAAAGAAGCGATTAAATCGTAAACAGCATTATCAGCATCATTAATATTTGGACGATGATAACCTTCTAAATATAAAGGTTGAGCTGGTAATTTTAATTCTATTTCTTTAGTCTCTTGTTGGGCAGGTTCAACTATTGTCAATTTTGGTGGTTTTTCTTGGGTTTTATATCTACCAAAATAAACTTTAGCTAATCTCTTAACTTCCTCAGATTTAACATCACCAACTACGGCAATAGTTAAGTTATTAGGGACATAATAGGTGTTAAAAAATTCCTGAACATCTTCCCTTGTCAAATTGCGAATATCCTCGTTATAGCCAATTACAGGTCTTTTATAGGGATGTTGAGTATAAGCCTTATCTATAAATGCTTCAACCATTTGACCGATAGGAGAATTATCGGTACGCATTCTTCTTTCTTCTAAAATTACATCTTTTTCTTTATAAAATTCCCGAAAAACTGGATCGAGAAAACGTTCAGATTCTAATGACATCCATAATTCCAATTTATTAGAAGGAAAACTATAAAAATAACTCGTAAAATCCGCAGAAGTTGCTGCATTTAAACCAACTCCCCCTTCAGTTTCTACTATTTGCCCAAACTCATTTTGTTTAACATATTTATTAGCTTCGGATTCAATTTGTTTAAATTCATTTTCTAACTGAGATATTTTTAATTTATCGTTATTTTTTTTAGCTGTTTGAATTTCTTTAAATTTTTCATCTAATCGAGCTAATAATTTTTCTTCTGCTTGATAATTGGTAGTACCTATGGTACTTGTTCCTTTAAAAGCTAAATGTTCTAAGAAATGAGCTACACCCGTTTTACCATTCGGTTCATCTACACCACCTACATCAGCATAAGTAACAAAAGAAACCACTGGAGCTTGATTATCTTCTAAAACAATGAATTTCATACCATTATCTAAAGTAAATTCATCTATACGTTGAATTACTCGGTCTAAATAGGGCTGTATTGATGACTGTGTATTGGTTTCGAGACTTGCTTCTGCTGGATGGATATTAACAGTCCAAATTAATAGACAAATTATCAGAAAACAAGTTAATCGTCGGTAGAAAGGACTTCTATTCATGGGATTTTTATGGCCAAAATAATTTAATGATTAAGTTGTTATGCAGTTAATTTTTACAATTTTAGCGGGTAAAAGGGCAATCTTTCCAATTTTCAGAAAATTAAGATCACCAAAATCCATCAAACCTCTCTCTGAAGGCAGAAGATTCTATGTAACCTTAATTGAATTCCTACTATTGAGTTATACCTTGGTTATATTTGGTAAGTCCAAAGCAAAAAAGAAGCAATATAACGGCCTGCGGCTCACCGGACGGTTATGATGTTTGCATCATAACTGATAGAGTAACGCTCCGTTCCTAGTGCAGCCGCTTGTTAGGCAATAGAACTGAGATGACCCACAAGCGTGCATAATCAAGCTTGGCTCAGTTGCCAAATTTGATTTGCTGACTTCAATGTGACTATAGCCATATCGGTTCATAACTGCTCTAACTAAATCATGAAACCAAGAAGAAGCAAATGGAGACGTAATTATACGACCAAATAAGGCTTTAGAATCAATAGGGATATAGTAACCATTTTGTGAAGGTGGAAGTTTCACTTGGTGTTTTCCTTGTTCATCAAGTGGGACTTTCTCATATATTACTCTTATCTCTTTCTCATATTCAAAAGGAGATCTCTTTGTAGTACAGGTAAAAAACCTACTGCCAGCAAAGACACCAGAGATATACCTAACTTGACCAATAAATATATCTTCTGAAAAAGATCTAAAACATTCTTTGAGTCTGGAGAAACTTGTTTCAATGGCAACTCCATCACTAGTATTATCAAGATAAATCTTCCATAGGGCATATGATTCATGAATGTCATGATTCCAGCAATTCACAAAAAAATGTCTCCTATGATCTCTTGGGAAGTCATTTTGTATTTGATCAAGCAACCCTGGCAATGGGTGATCGACTAAATTGAAAAGACCTTCAAATTTATCTTCTTTTGCTAATAAACTTAAGCTAGGGAAGAAAAGAGAGTTGTTTTCAAGAACTGATAGAAATTTAGTCATACTCATGTATCTTCTGACAATACATTCATCAGATACAATGTCAAGTCTGTCATCCTCTTTATACATGAAGTTGATTCTAAAGATTTAATCGTGTAAATCAGCCTAACTATTTATTATACTGACAATTTCTGTATAATCAATCCCTAAAGGACAAAAAATAGAAAGTTTCCGTATAATTCCCCTGTAGAGAATATTATTCAGAAACTTTCCGCACAATTGCTGATGTTATGCCGTAATCAATCCTGTTGCCTCTGTTAAGAAGCAACTGTCCAATCCTCAAGTACTAGTCCTGAAACTTTACTAAAGTCCCGATGATTACGAGTCAGCAAAGTCAAATCACGAGATAGGGCAATTGCAGCAATTCGCGCATCCATTTTTGCTAATTGAATTCGTTGAGATTCTAATTCAGTGTATGCTGTAGCTGCACTTGCATCAAACGAAGCAACGGGTAGCACTTTGAAATTGCTCACAATTCGCGCCATTATCTCGTATCCCTTTACAACCTGATTTAGAGTACGAGCACGATTTATATAAGCGTGGCTTCCAAGCATTTGCTCATGAAACGTCACAATAGATACCGCAAAGTCTGATAGTGAGTGCTGTGCCATACGTTTTCTAAGATTGTTGTAATCCTCCCCCACCTGACGTTGTAGAATACTCAAATGGTCAGTATCTAACAAATATTTCATAGCTCATCTTGTGCTTCGAGCAGAGACTCATCTCCCTGACGAATTGCTCGTCCATAAGCGAGTACCTCCTCAAAGGCAGGTTCATCCTTCAATGATCCTGTAATTTGTTGCAGCCAGTTCATCTGCTGAGAAATTGCAATTTGCTTCTGCAACTGGGCAATCGCAGCTTCTACTGCTGCAAGTCGTTCCTCTAAAGAAGTATTGATTTTCATTTCCTTTTTCCCTAGCAAATGCTACTTTGAATTAGCATTGTAAAGCATATCTTTATGCTAACTCATAAAAAAAGGACTGGACTCTAAACAAATGATTGCCCGTTTTTCGTGAATGAGGATAGCCACCTGACGGGCATTTCACCAACGACTCATTAATGAAATCTCCGTTAGCGGTATAACTATTTATTATACTGACATTTTCTGTATAATCCCCCTGTAGAGAATATTATCCAGAAACTTTCCGCACAATTGCCGATGATAGCCTGAAACTTTGACCAAATAGTTATATTATCCCAAAACGTTCTGAATATCGTTCTATGGACAAACCGATTTGCCGTTGAGTAATTCACAAATATACTAAGATGAGAATGGTTGCCAATATCTTATTAAATAAACAATAAATATATAAAATGAGCTTATTTGATTTTTTAGAAACTAGACTAGATGAATTTCTTAAAGATAATCCCTCACTAGAGTTAGGTGCATTAGCGGAACAATTAAGGGAACAAGAAGAAGATACCCTGAAGTTAATTTATCAATTACAATTAGAAGAAAAGAACTTACAACACGAAATTCTCAAGTTAGCTGAAGAAATTCAAACTTGGCACAAAAGAGTTAATATTGCTAAAAATGCAGGAGAGTTAGATTTAGCTAAAGCTGCCGAGGCAAGAGAAGCTAGTTTATTGCATAAAGGAAATCAAGTTTGGGGAAAAATGGAAGGGGCAAAAAAGCGTTCAGAACAATCTAAAGATTTATATAAACAGATACAACAACGACGCAAACAAATAGAATTAGAAATAACAAAACTGCAAAACAATCAACCAAATAAAAATAGTTATTCTGGTTGGAATGATAATAATAATTATGGTCAATATGGCACAAAAAATGATATTTTAGAACAAAAATTTCAAAAATTAGAAATAGATAGAGAATTAGAACAGATGAAAAGAAAAAGTTAATAATTTAATTCGTGGTTCGTACATAGAGACGCAAAATTAATTATATAAAAATTAAAAAATTTTATATATGTATATCTCATTTTGTATCTTTATTGGATATAATTTTATTAGGAAATAAGGTTTAAATCCCTTATTGTGACTACTGTACGGGCGAAGGGCAGGAAAGCCCCTACTGACTACTGACTACTCTCTCAACCACTAATTTAAATGCGTGACAGCTTATGACTTTATTATTAACTAATCTAAATTAAACTTAACCAGCTAAAGAGATCGTTAACAGATAGCTGCCAAGGTGAAAATATCTCAAGAACTGGTAAACTATCATTTTTTTGCTTAATTATAGGCTGTTTTCCTTGTATAAAAACCATGACTATTCTCTCTTGAGGATCGATAAGCCAACCTAGTTTACTATTTCGATCTAGGCAAAAGAGTATTTTATCAATTACACGGATTGGGTTTTGTTCTGGTGAAAGAATTTCGATAATCCAGTCTGGAGCTATGGTAAAGCGATTTTCAATTTCACCATTAGCATCAAAAGGAATCCTTTGCCACTCAAATACGGCAATATCTGGAACAAGAGAACGTTCGTCAAAAGTAGAGCGCAATTCAGGAAAAGCATAAGCTAATTTTTGAGGCTGACCAATTTGGTTAATAGCAGTTAATAATTTACCTTGTAAGATACTATGTTTTCCTTGTGGCATTGGCTTTTGATAAATTTCACCGTTGATGTATTCACTTGCGGGTTTAGTCTCTGGCAAATTTAAAAATTCTGCTAAAGAAACCTGTTTAGATATATTAGTTGCTATACTCATTAAAATTATTTCTCTCGATACTTTTTTAGAATACTTTGTGCGTTGTAATAAAAAAAATTTCAGAGCTTTAGCTATTTTGAATCATCAGGATACCATCCAGCCGGAATTACCTTAAAGTCCCATCGATCTTTGAAAATATATACTCGCTCTATAATAATAAAAAATAGCTGTTGTAGGGTGGGCAAGATTGATTTTTATCTTAATTATTTTGTTTCCATAGTTAAACCCGTCTTGCCCACCCTACCATCAAATGGACTAAGGGAAATTTACGAACTATTTAACAAAAGAGGATATTTTAGATCGATCGCAGATTGTCGTAAAGGATAACGGTAAATTTGGTCAACGGCTTTGAGTAAGTCTTGGATAGCAAATAGTGACCCCTTGACTTCTTGGGCATAATTTTTGAGGCGATCGATCGTCAGCACTTTTTCTTGGGGATGAACGGGGCTTTTGACCCACTGGGGGTCGGTGAATATTTCTTTAAAATAAGCAGAAGTTTCTTATAATAAGTTAATTATGATTTATGTAATAGGTATTGGTTTAGATGGAATAGAAGGATTAACTCAAGGGGTAAGAGAAATTATAGCAGAAGCTAGTTTATTAATAGGAAGCGATCGCCATTTAAGTTATTTTACTAATCATTCTGCACAAAAATTAAAATTAGGTAATTTTCAGGACATAATTCCACAAATTAAAACTAGATTAGAAGAAAATAATATAGTAATTTTAACCAGTGGAGATCCTTTATTCTTTGGTTTAGGTCGTTTTTTGTTAGAAGAATTACCGAAAGATAAGTTATTATTTTATCCCCATTTAAGTTCAATTCAATTAGCCTTTAATCGGGTTAAAATACCTTGGCAAGATGCAGAAATTATAAGCTTACATGGCAGGAATTTAGAACAATTAATACCGTTGCTACAACAGGGAAAAGAAAAAATTGGCATATTAACAGATAATGATAATCATCCGGGGGCGATCGCCCAATTATATTTATCTTTAGATATTCCCACTAATTATCAATTTTGGGTATGTGAAAATTTAGGGGATAACAAGGAAGAAAAAATTAATTGTTTTGATGACAAAACTTTAGCTAATTTAGATGCAAAAAACTTTGCATCTCTTAATATTGTCATTTTAATAAAAACAGAACTATCTCAACAAATAAAATTAGAAAAATTGCCCATATTTGGATTACCAGATGCCACATTTTCCACTTTTTGCGATCGCCCAGGATTAATGACTAAAAGAGAAATTAGATTATTAGTGTTAGGAGAATTAGAATTACAAGATAAACAAATTGTTTGGGATGTTGGAGCGGGTACAGGGAGTGTATCTTTAGAAGTTGCAAGATTATGTCCAGAATCTCAAATTTATTCCATAGAAAAAACGGCAATAGGTATTAGTTTAATAAAAAAAAATTGCAAGAAATTAAGAATAAATAATATTATATCAATACAAGGAAAAGCCCCAGAAATATTATCAGAATTGCCTGCTCCTAATCGAATTTTTATTGGAGGAAGTAGCGGAAAAATAGAAGATATTTTAGAATTATGTATCAAAAAAATTAAGCCAAATGGAGTAATAGTTTTAGCTTTAGCAACCTTAGAAAATATTACTACTACTTTAAATTGGTTAAAAAATACAAATTATCAATATAATTTATTACAAATCCAAATATCTCGCTCTGTTTCGGTCGCAAATTTAACTCGTTTTTCCCCTTTAAATCCAGTAACAATCATTAAAATAAATCTATAAACCTCATACAAAATTTGAGACGATCAAAGTTGAGGATAAAGTGTGTAGTGGATTGTTTCAGTTAAAAGTGTGCATTAGTAGGGTGGGCAATGCCCACCAAATCATAAAGACAATCAAAATTCTATTGCCCTATTTTAGTTGAAACAGTCCAGTAGTGGACTGACACGCCTTAAATATTGCTTTAGAAAAATGCTCAAAGTATTATTAAGTACCTAGACAAAATTAATTTAATAATTTCGCTAAATATCTAATGCACAGTTTTAGCTGTGTCAGCCCACTGCGGGATTGCGAGCGCGAAGCGTGCCTTTGGCATCGAGCTATAAAATCTAATAACTAATAGACTTCTTGCAGAAGTCAGGCAATAGGCAATAGGCAATAGTTAGATGAATTTAGGTTTTCTGTATTAGAATTGATTTACGAGTTACTTATGCAAGAGGTCTAATAACTATTTTAATTTTCCCACGCCAAAATTAATAGAGCATTAAGAATTGCTGCGGCTACAGGAGAACCACCTTTACGACCATTAACAAGAATATGGGATACATTAGTATTAGCCAAAATCTGTTTAGATTCAATTACATTAACAAAGCCCACAGGTGCGCCAATTACCAAACTAGGTTTAATCGTAGCATTATCTATTTCCTTGCATAAAGCAATTAAAGCAGTCGGGGCATTACCTATAAGATAAATTGCTTGAGGATATTCCTGAAAGCATTTCACCATAGCGGTTTCAGTACGAGTTTTTCCGGGGGATGCTGTAGGGGTATTTTCAATGGCAGCAATTATGGGATTATTCCAAGTTTTACTAACTAAAGTAGCAATGCCCTGCCTAACCATGGTAACATCAGTTATGATCGGTGTATTATGAACTAAAGCATTGATTCCAGATTCTATAGCGCGATCGCTAAATTGTAATAAATTGGCATATTCAAAATCAGCAGTAGTATGAATTACTCTACGAATAATGGCATATTCTGAGGGGGATATTTTATCTTTAAGTTCCCCCATTTCTGCATCAATAATGGCAAAACTTCGTTCAACAATAGGATGATTAAGATTTAGTTTATTCCCCATGTTATTGATGGATAATTTTGCTCCAAAATATAGGTTATCATATCTTCAAACTTTCGTAGTTCTACTTTTTTAATCATAAGTATAGGTGACTCTTTTTCTAACCATTGTTGGTTTAAATCATCTAGAATAGATACTAAAGATTCCTGTTCAACTTCAGTAGGTATTTTTTCAAAATAACCTAAAGTAACATGGGCAGTAAAATTATATTGTTGCTCAATTCCTAAAGCCATTAAACTAGGATTTTGGTAAATACAGCGACGTAAAGAAATAATTTGATTATAATCTTCTTCACAATCAGGAATCAAGGAAACAATCACTGCACGGGGAAATACAGTTAAACCTAATAATCTAAACTTAAGCGGTTTACTCGGAGAAAAAGCACTTTTATATTCTTGAAAACTATGGGTAATTGTATCCTGTAATTGATTAGGAAATTGAGGATTTTTCTTGACAGCATCCCGGTAGTCATTATCCCAAATTAAATCAGCAATAGTAACATGAAAAGTTGATGGAGGTACGAGGGCAATTAAATCAGGAGAAACTGTTGCTAATAATTGCTGTTGTAGTAATTCTAATTGATGATAAAAGTTGTAATTTTCTCTGTCATCTTCCGAGGTAGGAGTCATCACAGTATAACCCGGAAAAGATACTGGTTTTCCACTATCAAATTTAGCTGATTGGCGAATATTTGCTAACTGATATTGATGAGCTTTGGGTAGAATTGTTGGTGCTACCCTATTAATATAATTTTGATAATTATCGTCCAATTTTAGATTACCTCTTAAAACTATGCCTGTATATTTTTTTTGGGGAGAAGATGATTTTGCTATTTCCCAAAGGGTGAAAGAGTTAGAAAAATCAATTCTCGATCCTAATTGGGTTCAATTTAACTATCATAGGATTGATGGCCAACAACCAACAACGATTCTTGATGCTTTAAACGAAGCCATGACTCCTGTTTTTGGCATGGGAGGGCGTTTGGTGTGGTTAGTTGATACTAGCATATGTCAAAATTGTCCAGATGATATTCTAGCGGAATTAGAAGGTACTTTACCCCAAATTCCTGAATTTTCTCATTTTTTATTAACTTCCAGTAAAAAACCCGATGGTAGATTAAAATCAACTAAAATTTTGCATAAATATGCTGAAGTTAAAGAATTTTCACCGATACCTCCTTGGAATAATGAAGCCATTTTAGAGCAAGTAAAACAAATTGCAGGAAAAAAGGGAGTAAAGTTAACTGCCACAGCCGTTGAATTATTGGCTGAATCTGTGGGTAATGATACTAGGCAACTTTATAATGAATTAGATAAATTAAGTCTTCATAGTAGCAATCAGATAATAACTAGGGAAGTTGTGGCTGAGTTGGTAAGATGCAATACTCGCAATAGCTTACAATTAGCAACTACTATTCTTCAAGGTAAACAGGGAGAAGCTTTAGGTTTAGTCACTGATTTAATTAATAAAAATGAACCAGCTTTGAGAATTGTGGCAACTTTAGTGGGGCAATTTAGAATTTGGACAATAGTCAAATTAATGATAGAAAAGGGAGAAACTAATGAAAAAACCATTGCCTCTGCTGCGGAAATAGCCAATCCAAAACGATTATTTTTTGTGCGTAAACAGATTAACTCTATTTCTGCTCAAAAACTATTGGCGACTTTACCCATACTACTAGAATTAGAAGCTAGTTTAAAACAGGGAGCAGATAGTATTTCTACTTTACAAACAAAAGTGATTCAATTATGTCAAACTTGTAACTAAACAGGAACTTTTTATCTTGATAATAATTCTAATAACTTGGAGTACAATTAAAATCTTAAACAGTGATGTTAGTAACTAAAAATTTATCTCAAACTTTAACAAAAATAATCTTAACTACTACCTTAGCAATCACAGGTATTATAATCGGAATTATCCCTGAAATTTCTGATAATTTTTCCCGTGTAAGTTGGAATTATCAAGCCCTAGCACAAAACATTACTAACCAAGAAATTAATCAATATGCTAGAGCAGTTTTAGATATAGAATCTTTACGGATTCAAGCCTTTCAAGATATTGGTAAAATAATGGGTACACAAATTAATAGTGATATTACTTGTAATCAACCTCAATCTTTAAATAGTTTAAATCAAGATGCTCGTTCAATTGCTATGAATTATTGTGAGGCTTCTAAGAGAATTGTTGAAAATACAGGTTTAACTCCAAGTAAATTTAACCAGATTACCAATAATGCTCGCTCTAATCAAAATTTACAAAAACGTATTCAAGATGCCATGATTCAAATAAGAAGTAAATAATTTTATGTTAATTTTTGAACAAATATTATCTACTGGCAAAGAAGCTAATATTTACTTAAAAAATAATAGAAAAACTCTTTTAATTTTATCTGTAACTGCGGAACAAAGAAATCGCACTAGGCATCGTTTTCAAAGTGATGAAGGACAAGATATATTTTTAAAGTTATCTAGAGGTATATATCTTAATGATGGTGATTTGTTGCAAGCACAAACAGGAGAATTATTAATAATTAATCCTAAACCTGAGCCAGTTTTAACAATCACCTCAGATAACTATCTTCAATTAATGAAAGCAGCTTATCATCTCGGCAATCGTCATGCTGCTGTAGAAATTAATCAGAATTATTTAAGAATTTCTCCTGATGCAGTTTTGGCAAAAATGATAACTGATTTAGGTTTACAAATTTGCCAAGAAACTGTACCTTTTTATCCAGAAAGCGGAGCGTATAAACATTAATGCAAGATCCAGAAAAGTTATTAATTTTATTACAATTAGTTAGTCCTGGATTGCCAGTTGGTGCTTATAATTATTCCGAGGGATTAGAGGCATTAATTAGTAAAAATATTATTAAAACCCAAGAAGACTTATTCTCTTGGCTAGAAGCAGAATTGTGTTATGGATCGATTAGAGTAGAAACAGCAATTATTGTTAGAGTATATCACAGTTTATTAATAAAGAATTTAGATGATGTCAATTATTGGAATAGTTGGTTATCTGCTGCTAGAGAAAGCAAAGAATTACGAGAACAAAATTGGCAGATGGGACAATCTTTATTCAAGTTACTATTAAAATTAGAACCTCAAACACAAAGTCTTATCTCCAAGTTAAATTCACCTCATAATTATGCAGTAATCTTTGGATTTGCTATTTATTTCTGGGAAATAGAGCTTGGTTTTGCCTTAATTAGTTATCTACACAGTTGGGCTTATAATTTAGTAAATGCAGGAGTAAAATTAATTCCTTTAGGACAAACTGCGGGACAACAAATATTATTTGAACTAAAAAAAATTATTCCTGAAGTTAGCCAAGAAATATTAGGATTAAAAGATAATGAATTAAGTAGTTGTAATTGGGGATTATCTTTAGCAACCATGAATCATGAAACCTTATATAGTCGTTTATTTAGAAGCTGATTATGCTATATATAGTCAACCAACTTATTACTATTTGTGCATTGGCATTCATAGTTTTTATCTTAAACTCTTCAGGATATTTAGATAAAATAATCAGTTTAATTGTTAAATATTATCGAGATAATAAATGGTTATTTCATATTTTAATTATAACTACTATTATTTGTACAGTTATTTTTAACAATTATTTTACTGTTTTGATTTTATTTTTAATTATTCTTAAGTTAAGGACACAAATCAGTTTAAATCGACCAACAATTTTAAGTTATTTATTAACCATAGGATTTTTGGCAGATGCTGCTAATTTAGTAAATAATCCCATTAACAGCATAACAAAAGAATATTTCCAGATCCCTTGGCTAAGATATTTATTAATTCTAATACCAATTCAAATAATAGTTATTATCAGTAGTATTACTGTAGTTTATCTTTATTTTATTCGTTATATCTCATCGGATGTACCTAGGGAAAAAATTATAACTTTAGATAATATAGCAATTGACTTAAAAATTTTTTATCCATTATCGCTATTAATATTAAATAAAATTTTTCCTAGTTTTTCTGCGTTAATAAGTTTAATAGTGGTGATAATATTAATATTTTTCACCACAGAAACAAAAATACAATTTAACTTGTTACGACAAATACCTTGGTTAAGTTTAGGAATTGTTTTTATGCTTTATACCATAGGAATAATTTTAGGAAAATTAGGATTAATTGAAATGATAACATTAATTATAAAAAATAATGCTAACTGGGGAATAACTTTTGCTAGTATTACTACAGGATTATTAGCTACATTGCAGTCTATTGTAATTAACAATTTTCCAGCGATTACTAATAATAACCTAGCAATTGATCGAGCAAATATTACAGATTCAGCTATTAAAGAAATAATGATTTATGGGAACATTATTGGTTGTGTAATTGGTGCGAAAATTACACCAGTTGGTAGTATTTCAACCCTGTTATGGTATGGACAATTAAAAAATCAAAACTTAGGATTGCATTGGCTCAGATATGTCACCATTAATTTAGCTTTAACCTTGCCAGTTTTATTTATTGCTTTGTTGTTTTTGGCTATATGGCTTCCTTGGTTAATTGTATAGAAGTTAATAGTTAGTTTTTTCATTGAAGATTAAACATTGAACATTGATAAATGGTAAATAATGAAAGCCAATCGCTAAAAGCTAATTGCTAAAAGCTAATTGCTAAAAGCTAATTGCTAATTGCTAACCGCTAATTAAATAATTCAAATACTTGACGACAAAAAATTTTTAATTTATCTTCCACATCCTTAGTTGGTTGATAATTACCCTCTATTTTCCAATTTTCAATAGTTGAGAAACGCCAAGCTTGTCCTTGATGATTAAAACCCGCAGTTTCTATACCAATTAATCTACGTTGATTTTCCAGAGTATCTTGATAAAAACGAATTTGAACTAAAATACTACGACACTGAAAACGCCGACTCCACCCCGGAAAATGAAAACCAATATCAATCGAGTCAGGATCTACTAATTCTATAGTATCTGGGTCATTTTTCCAGGGTTTAAGATCCGATTTGGCATCGGGAAATTCAGCTTTAAATAAATTGACAACCGCAGCAATTTTGGTAGTAAAGTCTAAACCGATGGCTTGTTCTGATGCGTTCATAAGCAAAACTCCTGATTATGGTATTTTTAAGTTATATTAAAGGAAAATTAAAGTTGATTTTTTCAAAATCATTTAATTTACTTATTGGTATTTCCTTAGAGAAAAACAGATTTATAATTTAGAACATATATTGAATCAATAAAAAAATTATTATCTATTATATGTATATTAATAATATTAATTGATAATATTGTTTTCAGCTTACCCAAGAATATGTTTTAATGTTGGCATTGGGTCTTTTTAAAAAATGATAGAAATTTTGATAATTGACGATCATCCTTTACTTTGTGAAGTATTACAAAGTCGCTTAGAGGTAGAAAAAGATTTTAAAGTAGTCGGCCGTTTTTACGATGGAGAAGCAGCTATTGAGCAAGTGAAAAAACTTCAACCAGATATAGTCTTGATTGATGTAGAAATGCCAAAAATGGATGGTTTTACTGCCACCAGAATTATTACTCAAAATAATCCTAAAACTAAAGTGATTATTTTAACAGCACATACAGATGAAATTTATTTAAAAAAAGCTTTAGAAGCCGGAGCAAAAAGTTATTTACCTAAAAATACTACCGCCGAAGATTTAAAAAATGTAATTCTTTCCGTTTATCATGATGATAGTCAAATTAGTAGGCAAATATGGGAAAAATTCCGAGAAACCCTAGAGGAAATGCAATTATTAATCGATACAAAATTCCTAGAAAATCAGGAAGAATTTCAAAAAAGTCAAAAACAATTTCAGAAAAATATTAATAGACTTTCTCAGCAGGGAATTGATTTATATCAAAAACTTGAATATTTACAAGATAATCTTGAATCCAAATATCAATATCTTGAAGAAGAATTTAATAATTTTACAGCAAAAACTAATTATAGTTTGCAAAATTTAAATATTAATGAAAGTGAATATAGCAAAAATTTAAAAACCATTAATAAACTTAAAATAGACTTTAAAAATACTTTAAATCAACTTAACGAAGCAGGTTTTAATCCAGATAACTTTAACAAATTTTATAAATTAGAAGAACAAGTTAAACGATATAAAACCTATGTACACGAACTTCGCAGACAAGAAAATGAAGTGAAAAAAAATTCTTCAGTCAGTTTATTTGTTTCTTTTTTTGCACTTTTTTTAAGCTCTTTGAGCTTATTTTTAAATTTTCTTTTGAGATAAAATTAGCAAAATAAATATTATTAAATTTAAGTAATCTTAAGAATTTAACTAAAGATGTTAACATTAGTGCAAAATTCATCCCATCGACAAATTAAGAGTTTGATCGGCACATTTTAAGATAAAATCTGTGATGGCCTAGTTAACTAGGAACTGTGGTCAATTATACTTTTGATTCTTTTTTATTAAAGCGGTGCGTTAGGTAAAATTAAGTGAACTTATATCAAATTTTCAACACAAATAATCCGATTATTGGCGTGGTTCATCTATTACCATTGCCAACTTCTGCTCGTTGGGGAGGTAATCTAAAAACAGTAATAGATAGAGCAGAACAAGAAGCCGCAGCTTTAGCGGCTGGAGGAGTAGATGGTATTATTATCGAGAATTTTTTTGATGCCCCTTTCACACCTGAACAAGTTGATCCCGCAGTCGTTAGTGCCATAACCTTGATTATGGACAGGGTAATGAATTTAGTAATGTTACCTGTCGGAATTAATGTGTTGAGGAATGATGCTAAAAGTGCTATGGCGATCGCATCTTGCGTAGAAGCTCAATTTATTAGAGTTAATGTGCTAACAGGAGTCATGGCCACAGATCAAGGAATAATTGAAGGAAAAGCCCATCAATTGTTGCGTTATCGCCGAGAATTGGACTCTGATATTGCTATTTTAGCAGATGTATTAGTTAAACACGCTCGACCATTAGGAGCTCCTAATTTAACAGTAGCAGTACAGGATACCATTGAAAGAGGTTTAGCCGATGGAGTAATTCTTTCAGGATGGGCGACTGGGCAACCTCCTAGCTTAGAAGACTTAGAATTAGCTTCAGCCGCCGCAGGAGATACTCCAGTATTTATTGGTAGTGGCGCAAATTGGGAAAATATACCCCAATTAATGCAAGCCGCCGATGGAGTAATTGTTGCTAGTTCCCTCAAACGTAATGGTAAAATAACCGAACCGATAGATCATCTTAGTGTTGCTCAATTCGTAGAATCTGCCAGAAGTGTTGTTAAACCTGAAAATAAATTTAAAGCAATATCTCAAATTAAAATGTAGTCGTTAATATATTTAATAGTTAGAAGTTAATAACTAATAACTGATAATTAATAACTGATAATTAATATGATTCGTCGACGTTCACTTCCTTGGATTTATCGTTGGTCACGCCCTATAATTGGTGGAATAGCTGTTGTAGGTGCTAGTCTAACTGGTTATCTCACCTATGTAAAACTGACTGGAGGAGCAGTAGCTTGTGGTGTAGATGCTGCTTCTAGTAGTGGTTGTAATGATGTTCTTTCTAGTCCCTATGCTACTGTATTTGGCTTACCCCTAACCATATTTGGTTTTCTAGCTTATTTCAGTATGGCAGTTTTTGCCCTAAGTCCTTCATTTATTAGTCCCGATAGTAATAAAAAACTGAGAAATAATTTAGAAAATTGGACTTGGTTGCTACTACTCGCTGGTGGTACAGCTATGGCTACATTTAGTGGCTATTTGATGTATGTATTATTTTTTGAATTACAGTCTGTGTGTTATTACTGTATAGGTTCAGCTTTATTTTGTCTTAGTCTGCTCGCTTTAACTATTTTAGGACGAGATTGGGAAGATGTAGGACAAATATTTTTTACCATGATTATTGTCTTTATGATTACCATAGTCGGTACTTTAGGAGTTTATGCCAATGTTAATGGTTCAGTAAATGCTGATGGTAAAATTCCTATTACTCAACCTAAAGAAGCTCCTAAACCCCCTGAAGGTTGGCCAATTACAACAACATCAGGGGAATCAGAAGTTGCCTTAGCCCAACATTTAACTGCAATAGGTGCTAAAAAATTTGGTGCATTTTGGTGTCCCCATTGTTACGATCAAAAACAAGTATTTGGTAAAGAAGCTTTTGCCCAAATAAATTATATCGAATGTGATCCTAATGGTAAAAATCCTCAACCTCAAGTTTGTCAAGATGTAGGGATTAAAGGTTTTCCAAGTTGGGAAATTAAAGGAAAATTATATTCAGGAACACAATCCCTTGAGAAACTAGCCGAATTATCTAATTATCAAGGTTCTCAAGATTTCCGCTATAGTCTGCCCTAAATTAGTTAAACCATCCCAATATTAAACTTCAATCTGGTGGGCATTGCCCACCTTGCTATTTTTTATAATTTCTCAAATTAGTGTTATAACTATTAACTATTAACCGCTAACAGCTAAAAGCTAAAAGCTAAAAGCTAACCGCTAACCGCTAACTAATAACTAATAACAAAAAATGACCATTGTTCTTACTTTTGGGGTTTTAATTGTTGCTTTAATTTGTTTTATTGTTGAATGGTTTCCCGTTGATTTTACTGCCCTTTGCGTTGCCATAGCTTTAATGTTGTTAGGGTTAGTAACCCCAGAAGAAGGTATTTCTGGCTTTAGTAGTTCTGCCACAATTACAGTTATGGCCATGTTTATCCTTAGTGCTGGTATTGCTCGCACTGGTGCAATTAGCTCTCTCAGAGATTTATTACTAAAATGGGGAGGGAAAAATGCAGCTCAACAAATACTGGTAATGGGATTAATTGTAGGGCCAATTAGTGCCTTTATTAATAATACTGCGGTGGTAGCCATATTTTTACCCATCATAGAAGATTGGTGTAAAAAAACAGGTATTTCTGTCTCAAAATTACTTATTCCCTTATCCTACGCTACGATTTTAGGAGGAATGCTCACTTTAATTGGTACTTCTACTAATATTTTAGCTAGTGGCATTTCTAAACAATTAGGCTATGGAGAATTTGAGTTATTTCAATTTAGTATCTTAGGAATATTTACCTTTTTAATTGGTACTTTATACTTGACAGTAATCACCCCTTTTTTATTGCCTAATCGTAAACCTTCTAACGATAATTCTATCTCCCAAGATTACCAATTAAAAGAGTATATAACCGAGTTATTAATTACCCCTCGTTCTAGTTTAATTGGACAAACTTTAAGAAATACAGAAATTCAAAGAAAATTTGATATAGATGTCTTAGAAATTATCCGTAATGATATTCACTTTCCTCAACCTTTAGGAGATAAAATTCTTAACGCTGGAGACATTTTACTTGTCAGAAGTGGTAAAGAAGAACTTTTAAAAATTCGTGAAGAAAAAGGTTTAGAGTTATTAGCAGATGTTAAATTTGAAGATGAAGCTTTAGAAGTCGAATTAAATACTGGACAGGAAAAAATTGCCGAAGTCTTAATACTTTCTAATTCCCGTTTAATTGGTTCTACCCTTAAAGATTTAAGATTCAGACAGCGTTATAATGCCACAGTTATCGCCATTCGTCGAGGTCAAGAATTAATCAGACAACGTTTAGGCAAAGTATCCCTTCGTTTTGGTGATTTATTATTAGTTCAAGGACCAAAAGAAAGCTTTTTAGGATTACAAACTACCAGAGAATTATTAGTTCTTGAAGAAAGAAATGTAGAAAACTTTCGCCAAGATAAAGCTATTATTGCTGTAGGTATCGTATTAGGAGTTGTTTTAGTTGCTGCCTTAACTCCTTTTCCTATCTTAGTTAGTGCTTTAGCTGGTGTAGTATTAATGGTATTTACAGGTTGTTTAAAACCGGGGGAAATTTACGGTGCAATACGTTGGGATGTAATTTTTTTATTAGCTGGTTTAATTCCTTTAGGCATAGCTATGGATAAATCAGGGGCAACTCAATGGCTAGCAGATAATTTATTACGTTTAGGGGGAGAATTTTCTGGTTATTGGATTTTACTGTTTTTCTTTGGTATTACTTCTATTTTGACAGAAATTCTTTCCAATAATGCTTCAGTGGTTTTAATGATTCCCGTTGCCGTTAAGGTGGCAGTGGCTTTAAATCTTAACCCCTATGCTTTTATGTATGCAGTGACCTTTGCTGCTTCTAATAGCTTTGCTACTCCCATTGGCTATCAAACTAATACGATGGTATATGGTGCAGGTGGTTATAAATTTCTTGATTTTATGCGTATAGGAGGCCCATTAAATTTATTAATGATGGTGATTACACCTTTGTTAATCGTTTGGTTATATGGCTTATAAAATATTAACTAACGTTACGCAAAAGGTATTAACTGTTAGCTGAATACTAACTACTAACTACTGACTACTGACTACTACTTTGCGTAACATCAGATATTAAGTTGATTGATTGGTATAAAATTTTCGTGGGGCAATAAAATTGGTTTCTTACTACAAATTACTTGCCCTCGATAGTTTTCAGGATTAATAGCTACTCCTATGGGTTGTTTATGATGATGACCTTCTACTTGAGCATAAGCTAAATAAATTTGTCTAGCTGCTCTTAATAAACTTGGATTTAGTAATAAGGTTTTACTATTTTGCTTTTGATTAAGAATTTTTTCTGTTGGCTGAACCATTAATCAATACCTTTCCAAAATATTTAACTTGACTTTAATGTATTCTGGGATCATAGTGCAACAGTATTGGTTAGTAGTTAGTGGTTTGTAGTTAGTTATTAGTTATTGGTTTTTCATTAAGCTCTCTTAGAGAATTGTAGGTCAAAGCTTTGGGTTCAACTATATCATCAACTAAGTTAACCAAAAACGCAGCAATTAAAAAAGAAAAACCACTTAAAACTACAGCCAATAAACGATTATTATTTAAAAAATAATTCATCACCCAACCTAAACCAAGGGCAGCAATAATTTGGGGAATAACAATAAAAGCATTAAAAATTCCCATATAAATACCAATATTTTGACGGGGAAGACAGGGAGACAAAATCGCATAAGGCATAGATAAAATGAATCCCGTCAGTATAAAGTTGAGAATTTTGATCCGTTGCCCCAAAAATCTCATGGGCAACTGCGGTAGGAAAATATAAAAATACAGCAAACATTCCTAACCAAGTAAAAAATTGTACCCAAGCAAGTTGCTTCATGGTGGTGGGCATTTTTTTAATTAGGAGAAATATTTCTTGAAAATTTTGATTTTCTTGAAGTTTAGCCGGTTGTTCAGGAGGAGATTCTTCTGTATTAAAAACAGTCCAGGTAATGGAAGCTAAAAAAATAGCTGCACCAATATAAAAAGATAATTTAATGCCAAAAATATTATCTAATAACCAAGGTAAAACAGCAGCAACGACAGCACCACAACCAATAAAAAAGCTTTGCATGGAAAAGCCTTTAGTACGCTGTTTTTCTGGTAAAGAATCAGTGAGAAATGCTCGAAAAGGTTCTGTCGTAATATTAATTGAAGTATCTAAAATCCACAATAAACCAGCAGCCATCCATAAAGATGAAGAGTTTGGCATTAATAATAAAGCTACAGAAGCAAGAATTGCACCGACAAAAAAATAAGGTCTTCTTCTACCCAAAAATGTCCAAGTGCGATCGCTGAAATAACCAATAATTGGTTGGGCAATTAAACCACTTAACGGTGCTGCTAACCAGAGCATAGGAATTTGTTCGGGATTAGCTCCTAAATATTCATAAATGGCACTGGTATTGGCCATTTGTAAAGCCCAGCCAAATTGTACGCCAAAAAATCCAAAAGTTAAATTCCATAGTTGCCAAAAATTTAAGTTTTTTTTCTGTGTCATTAAGCATTTGATAATTGAACAAGATCATCTGATTCAGTAATTTTTTCGCAACTCATCTCATCTCTGCTCAGAAATTACTGAAAATGGTGGGTATTGCCCACCCTACAAATTTATTTATTTACTAACAAAATTCCCTGAGATTGCTGTAACTCAAAACAGTTTAAATCAGTAATTTCGAGTCCGGGAGAAGCGATGGCAATTTCCCACTCTTCTAAATCTAACTGCAACCAATCTCCTAAAGTTGCGATTAATTCTTCACCTTCTAGGTGAGCAATCATGGCAATTTTTTCGTCATTATTATCTGGATTATGACGTATGCCATAAAAAACTGTACGATCGCGATCGCTAATTTTATTAAAGCGATCGATCCAGGCTAAATTTTTAGTTAACCAAGGATATTTATGGCGAAAATCCCGTAAAGCGAAATTAAATTGAGTGTGTGCATCGGATAACATATTTTCATAATGCCAAACATTGCAAATATCAAAACCATCTTCCATAAACATCAAAGCAAACATCTTTAATTTAGGAATATCTAGCTCCTTGAGAAACTTAACCATTTCTGGATTATTTGATATTTTTAACTTATTTACCGTACACTCCTGGGCATTATCTCCTAAACAAGACTGTAGCACTTTTACTAAATCATAATCGCTCAGAAGCATAGCTTCTACTAGACTATTACCAAATTCCTGTAACTGTTCTAAGGTGGCAAATCCTAAAGACTTTAAACGTTGAAAAGCAAAAGGTTTTTGATACAAATCCTCAGTTATTTGCCAATCTAAAAAACCCATTTCTTCTGAGACAACCTTAACACCATAACGATCGTCTGTATTACGAAAAAACATCCAAGGTGCGCGCATAGTTGTATTAATAAAATCCATCGGTAAACCCGGAGTAAAACCATATATCCAAAGAGTTACCGCCGGATTATCATAGGCATTATCAAATACTTCGGGTAAATTTTCCCCTAAACTCCAGTTAATTTGTTGATGCATGGGGATTTGATTCCCTCTTCTTAAGGTATCGTGATTACCGCAACCAGTAATCCAATTTTCTCCCATGTGCATCACCTCACCAATTCTGCGCCACTTCTTCTCCCAAAAGCCTTTTAAAGTAGGAGTATTATGGGCAAAAATTAATGGTCCCCATTGATAGGATTCTGGCATTAATTCAATTAATTCTCGATAGGTGGAAGTCTCTTCCCAGCCTTCTTCTGGCCATGGTCTTCCATCCTCAAAAATTGTAAACATCAAGCGTTTATACTCACCTATTTCTTGAACCACATTAGCCATAGACAATAAATAAGCATCATCCTGTTCAACTCGACCACTTAAAGGATTAAAAAAGCGAAAATCTTGACCTCCATCTACTCTAATCCCATCGGCACCCTTATTTAACTTCCGTCGCTGCATTTCCAATAAAATAGCTCTCACGTTGGGAAGTTGATGGTTCAAATCCTGACCATACATATTAGGCCCCTTCATAAATTGGCGATTAATTAGTAATTCTGATTGGTTATCAGCATGACCATAGACTAAATCATAAATTACCTGAATTGGCCCTGTAGAAAAATTATGCAAGGTTGCAATAAAATCCCAAACTTCCGCAGGTCGTAAACTTCCGAGTAAAGCCGGATTAGTTGCAGCAGAGCCAAGAATTGGCACATCATAACCCCAATCTTGGGTATTAGGTTTTCTCAGGTCTATTTCAATTTCTGTAGTTTTAAAATTAATAATTGCTTGACCTTTTTTAACCTTTGGTTCTTCTTCCGTTAACAGGAAAAATTCACTAATGGGACTGTAATCATTACGATACTCAATACTAGGCTCAGTGGGTAATAGTTGCACTGCATCGTAACCCACAAAATTAGATTCTGCTGGAGTTAAAGGTTTATTTTTAGCTAATTTATCAGAAATAGTTTGAAATATACGGGTTAAACCGGCAAAAGTACCTTCTGGAGAGGCTGTACCAATGTGTAACTGAAGAATATTGACAGGAGGGTTAACCCGAGGAATAGCTTTTTGATCCTCTATATCCTTAATCCCTGTGCGCTTAAAATAGGACATATCTGCTCTATTTGCTTGTACACTATCAATATCATAAAGCTCGGCTGGTGCGAAGATACCAAAAGGTAAGGAATGGGCTAAAACATCTCTAATCACCCTTAATTTCATTTCTGGGTCTATATAACGCAACCAATAAAAAGAACCTACTTGTTCGCGGTTTCCTGAGCGCATTCCTGCAACTACTCCACAAAAATATTCACCATGTTGTTGTAAACGAAGACGCGCTCTTTTAAATTTGATTTTCTGTGATTTTAGTTGAAAATCTATTGTTTCTATGGGAGTAAATACTTCAAGATAAATATCTCTTGGTCTCATCACTTCTCCCGTTAATTCTGGAGTCCAAAGACAGATTTCTGTTAATCCATCACTACGATAGTGCGCTCCTAATTTACGAGCGATTGCCTGACTTTTTTCAAAATATGTTATTGAGGAATGTTCGATTTTAACAATCTCATCTATTAAAATCTGTGTTTCTTTTTCTATTAGTTTTATTTTTTGCTTTTTTTCTTGTAAGACAACCATATACTTATTTTTTAATCAAAACTACTGATGAATATTTATATACCAGTTATTGGGTAACTATTATATAGCAATTATTGAAATTCCATAATTATAACTACAGTTATATATTACTTGTTTGCCTTCAATAATCATTATGCTATCAAGTATTTAGCAGGAATTAGATAGCTAAATTGTATTGTATTTTACTTGTTTTTTCTTAAAAACAAATATCTCTCAAACCTAAATAAATCAAGCTTAATCAGTCTTTAGATAGATAAATAATGATAAATATTGCCAAATCAGAAATAATTATGTTATATTGATTTGCAGACACGGCTAAACCTTATTATTTCACAGACCTTGTTGAGTTCAAAGACATAAAATTTGCTAAATAATATTACTGATACTACTAATAACAAACTAAATTTTACCAATTCGGTAAATAGATATTCAGGTTTTTATGACCTAAAATCAACACTATTTAGTGTTTCAAATGGTTGTAATCCTGTTGTTAACTTAAACTTAATAAACCAAAACATAAATAATTTAAAACCATGAAATCATCCTTAGTTATCCTATATCACAGAGCTCCCTACGATGAAATAGTCGAAAATGGAGTTACTCGCTATGTTAGACAAAAAAGTCCTAATGGCATACTTCCAACCTTGAAAAGCTTTTTTGCTAATGTAAATAGAGGAACATGGGTTGCTTGGAAACAGATAAACTCTAAACAAAAAGCTAATTTTGAAAAAAAAGTAACCGTAGAAGACGAAGCAGGTTATAGTGTTTATCGTATTCCCTTAACCCCGCAACAGGTCAAAGACTTTTATCACATCACCTCTAAGGAAGCATTTTGGCCGATTCTCCATTCCTTCCCCTATCACTTCACTAGTGAATCCTCAGATTGGGAAAATTTCCAGACAGTCAATCGTTTATTTGCTGAGGCTGCTTGTGAAGAGGCAGCAGACGATGCTATTATCTGGATTCATGATTATAATCTTTGGCTCGCTCCTAAATATATTCGAGAGATGAAGCCCAATGCAAGGATAGCTTTTTTCCATCACACACCTTTCCCTTCAGTAGATATATTTAACATTCTGCCTTGGCGAGAACAAATTGTTGACAGTTTATTATGCTGTGACATAGTCGGTTTTCATATTCCCCGCTATTCAGAAAATTTTGTTAATGTTGCCAAAAGTCTTTATCCCGTAGAAATAGTTAAAAGAGAAAAAGTTTCTGGTCATATGACACCAGTAGGCATAGCACTAGCAGAACCAGAAATGGTAACTCAACTAAAATATAAAGGACAAATAGTTAATATTGATGCTTTTCCTGTCGGTACAAATCCCCAATTTATTTTATCTGTTTTAAAAGAGGAAAAAACCCAAGCAAGATTAGCACAAATTAAAGAAGAATTAAATGGAAGAAAATTAATTATAGCGGCAGGTAGAGTTGATTATGTTAAAGGTAATCAAGAAAAGTTAGAAGCTTATGAAAGATTACTCGCAAGAAGAGCAGATTTACATGGCAAAATAAACTTTGTCATGACTTGTGTTTCCGCCGCATCAGGAATGAAAGTCTATCAAACTGCCCAGAACAAAATTGAACAAATGGCAGGTAAAATAAACGGAAAGTTTGCTCGTTTCGACTGGACTCCAGTTTTATTATTTACTCAGCCTTTGCCGTTAATAGATTTATTTTGTTATTACAAAGCTGCTGATATTTGTTGGACAACACCATTAAGAGATGGTTTGAATTTAGTTGCCAAAGAATATATTGTTGCCCATGAAGGACAAGATGGAATATTAGTTTTATCAGAATTTGTTGGTGCAGCAGTTGAATTACCAGAGGCAATTTTAACTAATCCTTATTCCATAGATAAAATGGATGATGCCATTGAAAAAGCCTTGGCTATGTCACCACAACAGCAAAAAGAAAAAATGTCCAAAATGTATCATACTGTCAAAACTTACGACGTTAAATATTGGGCTGATCGCCTTTTTGAACAATTTCGCAACTTAGAACATAAAACCGAGAATTGATAAATAATTATTCCTTAATCATTTGTTACTTATGATAAATGATTATAAAACTTTACTAATAACTAACTATAATTATGCGAGATTTAAAACAAATTGAAAATACAACTTACGACCTAATTATAATCGGCGGCGGTATTAATGGTGCTGGTGTTGCCAGAGATGCAGCTTTACGAGGCTTAAAGACTATATTAATTGAAAAAAATGACTTTGCCGGTGGTACTTCTAGTTGGTCAACTCGCTTAATTCATGGTGGTTTAAGATATTTAGAATACTTTGAATTTCCTTTAGTTAGAGAATCTTTAAAAGAAAGAGAAGTATTATTAAAAAATGCTCCTCATCTAGTCACACCTTTACTTTTAACTGTACCAGTTTACCAAGAAAGGTCACGTCCCTATTGGAAAATTTGGGCGGGTATGATTCTTTACGATATTTTTAGTTATGATAAAAGCCTACCTATCCATAGGATGTTATCTAAGGCTAAATTTGGACAATTATTTCGTCATTTAGACCCAGAAAATTTGGTAGGAGGCTCACAATATTACGATGCACAAGCAACCTATGCAGAACGTTTGTGTTTAGAAAATATTATCTCTGCACAGCAAGCAGGGGCAACGGTTTTAAATTATGTAACAGTTACTGAGTTAGATATTGAAGGACAAAGGATTAAAAGCTTAGTCTGTAAAGACAGTATTAGTGGTAATCAATTTACTATTCAAGGTAGTGAAAAAAGTATTGTTATTAATACAGGTGGCCCTTGGGTAGATAAGATTTGTCAATTGGGAGTTAAACAAGGAGAAAAAACTCCCATTGGTAAAAAGAAAAAAATTGGCGGCACTAAAGGCAGTCATATTGTCGTAGGTAATTTTTCCGGTGCGCCTACAACTGCTTTATATGTAGAAGCTAAAACGGATAGAAGACCATTTTTTATTGTTCCTTGGTTGGGAATGTATTTAATTGGTACGACCGACTTATATTACAATGGGCCGATAGATAATATTAAAGCAGATGATGAGGAAATTGATTATTTATTAAGGGAAACTAATAATATTATTCCCACTGCTCATTTAGGTAGAGATGATGTCAAATTTACTTATTCAGGAGTACGTCCTTTACCCAATGAAGAAGGTAAAAAACCCGGTAGTGTAACTCGTAAACACATTATTTTTGACCATAGTAAGGAAGGAGTTACTAATCTTCTGTCTTTAATTGGTGGTAAATTAACCACCTATCGTAACGTTGGTGAGGAAATGGTTGATATTGCCTATAAGAAAATGGGCAAAACTGCACCCCCCTGTAAAACATCTTCACAACCTTTACCGGGGTGTGTCTTACCAAAAGATAAACGTCTTGAGGATGCCATTAATAGCTACGGGGATTCAATATCTTTGCAGACTATACATCATTTATTTACTATGTATGGCGCAAATGCCGTAAAAGTGTTAGAATTAGTTGAAGATAAACCCGAACTAGGAGAACTAATTCATCCTAACTTGCCAGATATTAAAGCTCAAATTGTTTTTGCAGTAAATTCAGAAATGGCTTATACCTTACTTGACATCTTACGTCGTCGCACTACATTAGCGATGCAGGGTGAGTATGGGTTGCATCTGTTACCTACAGTTACGGATGTTTTACAAAGATATTGTGATTGGAGTCATGATAAATGCTTGCAACAAGTGCAAGATTATCGCAGATATATGGAATCTAACTGTATTCCTGATTATCAAATCGCAATAACCGCATCTTTACCAGATGCCGAACTAGTTGCTAATTAACCAGTTTGTATTAATTTAAGGAGGTTTGATGTTATGCAACAATTGCAAGAAGTTAAGTTAACCCAATCTAATTGGGTTATTCTCAAAGAAAATGTTTATGATTATTTCCATAGAGGTGTAGATTTCCTATTTTTTGTTTTAGCTGAAGTAGAAGCTCAATTATAATAACTAATTGGGTAGGCATTAATCGCCTACCTAAAATTTTTTTAAAGTATTTTCTCAGGAAATATTTTATTTAATTCTAAAATTAAATCTGTAAAATCAGGTAAAGCTACTGTTTGTTGTGGTAAATATATCTCTTTTTTACTATAACCGTAATCTCCATTAACTTTTTGATAAGGCTGAGTGTAAATTTCTAATTGTTGTTCGACTAAGTTAAATAACCAATAATTATTAATTTCTGCTTCTGCATATAAAGGTAATTTTATTTCTCGATCATAATTTAAAGAACTATCGGCAATTTCAATAATTAAAATAATATCCTTGGGAGTAGGATGACCAGATAAATAATCATCTTCTCTGTTTTTTAGGATAGTAATATCTGGTTCTGGTTCACTTGAAGAAGGTAATAAAATTGGGTCTTGACATTGCAAAGTTGCTCCATCTTCTAAGAGTTTCGATAACTCCCTAATTAATCTAGTACAGCAAACTCGATGAGGTGTACCTTTCGCTGCCATTTGTTGTATTTCTCCCCTAATTAATTCTAGGCGATCGTCTTCTTTTAAAAAGCCAATTTCTGTTAAGCGATGATATTCTTCTAAACTAAAATGCTTATTAGTATTCGTTTTCATGATTATTTTTGTTATTATTAATCAATTTTATTGTCAAGATATTATGACATTTTATTTTTAGTATCTTATTATACTGAAAAATCCCCAAATAATTAATAATTATTCTCAATAATTAACGAAGGAATAAGGGGTTGACAAACTCAAAAAAAGTTGATATTCTAATTCTACCCTTTAAATGATATTATGCCTTTCTTGTGTCTAAATATATTAAATTCTTGATTTAACAAAGTTAACAAAATTAGAAAGTATTTGTAAGCCATTATCCGAAGATTTTTCTGGGTGAAATTGCACAGCCATAAGATTATTGAGAGCGATCGCAGCCGTTATCGTTTGAGTACCATGGGTTACAGTAGCAGCTTGAACCTTTTTATCAATGGGTTCAACATAATAGGAATGAACAAAATAACAGTAAGGATGAGTTGGTAAATTTTGCCACAGAGATAGATTAGGTTGCTTATAATCTAAAGCATTCCAACCCATGTGAGGTATAGTAATATCCGGCTCTTTAATAAATCTTTTAACTTCTCCGGGGATAATACCCAAACCCTTTTCTTTTCCTTCTTCAGAGCGATCAAATAATATTTGTAATCCGAGACAAATACCTAAAAATGGTTTACCAGAAGCAATAACCTCTTTAATAGGTAATTCTAAATCCCTAGCTCTTAAATGCTGTACTGCGGGATCAAAAGAACCTACTCCGGGCAAGACAATTGCATCTGCAGTTTCAATTTCTTTAGCAATATCTGTCACTGTAGGAATTGCCCCTGCTTTTTCTAAGCCTTTACAAGCAGAGTGTAGATTTCCCATGTCATAATCAATAACAGCAATTTTTACCATAATTTTTTTACAAGATTACTTTAATATTTTACTATTATGACTAAAAAAATATTACTTACCTCTTTTCAAACATGGCTACAGCACCAAAAATCAAACTCTTCTGACGATTTATTAATAAGTATTTCCAATAATCTTCCTAAATATATTGAATATAATTTTTTAAGACAACTCCCAGTTAACATTCCCCAAGCCAGTTATCAAGTTATTAAATATATTAAAACAAATAAACCACAACAGATTATTTGTTGTGGTATGGCAGAAAAACGTCATTATTTAACAATAGAGTCTCAGGCTAGTTGGAAAAAACAAAAAATTAAAACATCTATCAATTTAAGTAAACTTATTTCAAAATTATCTTATACTAAAATTAGTCACGATGCCGGTAAATTTGTTTGTGAAGGCTTATATTATCGTGTTTTAAGTTATATTCAAAAACATCATCCTAAAAGCAAATGTATGTTTATTCATGTACCAATTTTAAACCAAAATAATTTATTACCAATTTTAAAAGACATGGAAATAATTATGAATTATGAATTATGAATTATGAATTGCAAAATTAGTCTAAAAACTTAATGAACAGGAAATTATTAATAACTATTAACCATTAACTATTATGTTTGATTTATTTACTTTTTTACCTCTTATCAATTCTCCCTATCTTTATAGTCAAAATATAGTAAAACCTAGCATAATTCGTCCTTTACCCGGAGAATTAAATGAAATTCCAGTATTTAACAGTAATAGTCCCGAATTGGTATTAGGAGAAGGTATTTTACTTTCAACCTTTACGAGGGAAAATAAAGTTAATCCAGAAGCCCATTTAAACTTTGCTTTTAATGGTAGATTTGATGTATTTGCCCATCATGTAGCCAAACCACCCACAGAAAATGATTCACGTACCTTATATTTAGGAATAATTATACATAACCCCACTGAAAAAACTGTTACTTTAGATATTTTACAAGGAGCGAGTTATTTAAGTCAGCCTGATGCACCATTCATTGAGCTACCAGCCCAAGTTGAAAGTAATAATATCTATGCAGGGCCAGGTAGTCGGGTAATGGGGGATATTTTACAAGGAAAACGTCAAGAAATATTTCCCAAACAAATAGTAATTTCGCCTAAAAAGAGCGAAATGATAGTTAATTTACCTATTCCTGTTCAAGAACTTAGTCCTCCTCTTAATGGACGTTCTACCTACCTGAAATTATATAGTGACGGTAATTTATATTTAGCAAGTTTAGCTATGTATGGAGAAACAGATGATAATCCACCGTCTTTGTCAGCGTGGGAAAAATTATTAGAAAATGATGCATTATCCACTCCTAGAGATTTAGCACCAACTCCTCCTAATAATGAAGATAAAATTATTTATGGTAGGGTTGCTGGAGTTTCTCAAGGTAATTTGTGGAAAACAGATTTAGTCGATTCTCCGAGTAGTAATATCCTCACTATTCCTGCCTCTGGTGAATCATTTTCCTATGGTTTAAGTACCTTGGTTGGTGGCACATTGGGAACAAATCAAATACAAACTGCACCTATGTTAGTACGTTATCCTGATACTGCCTATAATGCTCATGGAAATTATGGAGTACAATATAGTTTGACTTTGCCTTTATTTAATCCAGAAAAAGAAAATAAAACTGTTAGTATCACTATTTCAACTCCTATTAAAAAAGATAATTCTGAAATAGAATTTTTAGATAATCCAGGTCCTCAAATATTTTTTCGAGGTATGGTAATGGTTAAATATAATGATGACCAAAATATACCTCGTTTGAAATATTTTCATTTAGTGCAAAAAAGAGGCGAACAAGGGAAAAATTTGTTAGAATTAACTATGCTTCCGCATAGTAAAAAATTAGTATCTGTTGATTTTCTTTATCCTCCCGATGCTACTCCTCCACAAATTTTAACAGTCAAAACTGATTAATTTAATTATTTAGTTATTTTTTAATATTGAAATCAATAATGATTGTATTTTTTGTTAAGAAAAAATAATACATATCACAAACTAATAAATTTTATGTAACTTGATTAACATAAATCAAAAAATATCACAAATTTTTTCAGGAAATATTAAATATGAAGGTGAAAGAGATAATCCAGTTTTTAATGAGCGTGGTAAATTCACCCCTGTAGAAATTATGGTTGGGGGCGATCGAGTTTTGGATGCAGCTTCAGAAGTTAATGACAAGATTCCTGAAAATACAGCCTTTACAATTAGTTGGTTATAAGTTATTTAAAATTGCTATATTAAGTTTGATGAAAATTAAGCACTTATTATGCAGGTAGCAATTAGAGAACAAGTAACAACTATTCCTAAATTACATATTATGGAGCTTACACCTGAACAATTTCAAAAAAAATATCAGAATCAGGGATTGCCCGTAATTATTACCGGTGTTTTACCAGAGCAAGATTGGGATATAGATTATTTAACTAAAAAATTAGAAAACTACGAATTTTTAGCCCGTATTTATGGTCGTCAAAGATATAACATTGACAAAAGAAAATGGGAAAATATTGGTAGTGGAGTAACAACTAAGAGCCTAAATTTTCAAAAATATGCTCAAATGTTACAGACCAAGGAAGCACATCAAGAAGATATTTATTTAGCTAAATGTCCTCTGAAAAATACTCCCTTAGCTGCTCAAGAAACTAACTTTAATTTACAGGAAAAATTGGGCTTGCCAAAACCAGTTAGTGACTTGAATATGTGGGCTGGACCTAGTGGTCATGTCGAATGTTTACATTACGACACTTTAGACGGCACATTAATGCAGTTACATGGAGCAAAAAAAATAGTTTTATTTCCTCCTTCCCAAACGAATAATTTATATCCATTCCCGATTTATTTACATTTTATTCATGGTTTAAAATTGCGATCGTGGTTTAGCCAAGTATATCCAGAAAAACCAGATTTTCAAGCTTTTCCTAAATTTGAAAAAGCTTTAGAGCATAAAAAAGAAGTTATTTTAAATCAAGGAGAAATTCTTTTTATTCCGGTGGGCTGGTGGCACGAAGTAACAGCTTTAGGTGACGAGATGGTATGTTCTGTAAATCGTTTTTGGCCCGTTAAACCTAAACATAGGGTATTTTTATCTTGGATTGCATGGCGCACTTATTTAGGCTTTTTGTTCTCTATGCCTCATATCTTGATTAAGTTAATTAGGGCAATTTTTAGTAAAAATAGAAAAGAAGAGATAAGTAAAATTATGAGAATGTTTTAATTTTTGGTTATTTTTTATTAGTCATTAATAATCGCAATTAACTGATTACTGAAGAATGGGCGCACATAATGCACCCCTATCAATCATTTACTAATTAATGGTAATAAACCCGATAACATAGCAATAATTGCAGCACCATAAAAAACAGATTCTAGACCATTCATAGCAAGAATTGGACTGAGAATAACTGGAGCAAAAAATTGACCTAAAAATCCACATCCAGTCCCCGCAGCTAGTACGGTAGATTGAAATTTTTGGGGTGCAATATTGGCTAAAACACTATATAGATTTGGCAGAACTAAACCAAATCCCATACCAAAAAAAATAGCTGTGAGAAAAACTAACTTAAAAACAGGAAGATTAGGCACAAGAATTAACATCAAAGCCATAGTACCAAATCCTAATGCGATCGCTCCCTGTTGACTAATAATTTTAGCTAGATATTTAGCACCAATAGCAGAAATAATTGTTGCACCAACGGCTTTTAAAGCTAATACTAAACCATTTAATTCGGCGGTAGTATCAAAAGTATTTTTTAAGTAAAGAGGAGTATAAATAATAGCTGCATACATTACTAAAGAAGCAAGAGCTATAGTCACCAATAAATACCAAACCTTACTATTACTTAATAATTCCTTAATATCACCACTCAAACTAAATGATTGTGACTTTTTATGGAGATTTTCCTGATTTGAAAAAACCAATTCTCCCAGAATACCTAAAGGAATAGCTAGTGCATAAAGATAAAAAGCAAATTTCCAATTACTCGAACCAATTAATCCGCCCAATAAAGGGTAAATCATACCCGTAATAGTAAGAGTAGCAGTAGCATAACCGATGGCAGTTTGACGATTTTCCCCTTCATACATTTGGGCTAATAAACCTAAACTAGCTGCGGCAATTGCCCCGGCGGCAGCACCTAACAAGGCACGGGTAAATAATAAAGTCCAAAAACCCGGCATAAATGCCCCTGCTACGCCAAATAGACCATAACAAATCAAAGCAGGAACTAAAACCTTAGTTGGACTGATTTTATCGGCTAAAATACCCAAAAAAGGGCTAAATAAGGCAATAGTTAGGGAGTGCATACTCACCAAACCACCTGCCAAAACTGGATCGATATTTAGATATTCAATAACATCTGGCAAGACAGGAGCAACTACTCCCCCGGCCATAGGAGTTAAAGAACCAGCAGCCAGGATGACAAATAGTCGATAATTATCCTGAACTAACATTTTACTTGTATTCAACATCCACACACCACAAATGGAACTTTTCCCATTGTAGCTGTTGGTAGTTATTTGTCATTAATTATATCTTATTGGTTATAATACTCAATAATTGCTTGAGCAATTTCTTCTGTGCCATTCTTTTTTATGGGTTTATCCTGTTGAGGAGCTTGGGGACTCTCATAGAGAAATTCCCAATTACCTTCAAATAAATCCTCTGGTTTAATTATTTGGTGATAAGCATAATTTTTAATACCTTCTAATAAAAGAGGTGTTTCCGCAAAATCATCCCTAGTTATTGAGATCAGAGGAACATCTAAACCAAGAGCTTCAGCAAAGGTACTATATCCCGGTTTAGAAACTACTTTAGCGCAAAGGGGCATAAAATCAACTGGCCTATAGGCCGTTTCAGTTACCTTAACCAAATTAGGCAGATTGGGTGCAAGGCGATCGAAAGTGATAAATTGCCAATCAGAAAACAAACTTAAATTATCATAGGGAATTGCTTCTAATCCTAAGCCACCAAAGGTGAGTAGAATAGTTTTTTCTTGAGGAGAAGTGAGATTAAATTTAGTTTTTAACTCATCTAAATTGTATTGAGGAACACCACCAGTTAAACCAACATCAGTGATATTATTAAAAGCAGTCATAGGTTCGTGCATGGGCAAGCGAAAAAGGCGATCGCACTTTTGATAAGATTGTTGACACCAATGGGCAATATCCTTAAATTCACTACCCCAAGCTCTGTAAATATAATCCCAACCAAAATTACTCATCATCCAACCAGGAATATTGGCAGTTTTAGCTAGACTCGCAGCCAAAGGAGGAATATCAGCTAAAACTAAATCAACTTGATTCGTTTTTAAATAATTAACTTCCCTCGCAATAATCGAGTTTTGTTGGTTAATAATTTGCTGCATTTTTTCTTTAGTGGCTGCCTTATCCATCTTCAAACTATCAGATTGAATAACTCCCACATCAAAACTGACTGGGCGATGAATAAAATCAGCTTGAATATAAGATTCTAATAACCAATGGGGTGCAGTTGTCGCTAAAATTACCACAATATCGGGTCTTAGTTGTTTGATTTGATTTGCCACAGAACAAGCACGTACAGCATGACCAAAACCATGACTAGTAACAGCAATATATAAGATATTTGTTGACATAATTAATATATTAAAAAAAGTTATCAGCTTTTAATACTTGAATAATAGTTTTTTTTATGTTACCATTTATCAAAATTTTACTTAGTTTTACTTAAAGGGCAATGTTTATATTAGTGTTATAAAAAAGTGACAAAGGTTATGTATTTAGAATAACTAAAGATTGATTAATTCCTTTGTTTCTAGTTAAACCATATAAATATAGTAATAACTTTCCTATTAATTTGATTTTGTCATTGATCTATATCACTGTTTGTTACTAATTAATCTAACCAAACTAGTCACCATCAAATCACGTGATTATTAGTCATCTATTTGTTATATTATGCTCATGATAAATATAAACTCAAATCTATATATTACACATAGGGGTATTGACAATTATGGATAACTTGAATCTTAGTAGCCATTTCTCTAATTACTTTAGTATTTCTATTGCTGACACACCACAACTCAGAGAAGAAGTATTTCGCATTCGTTACCAAGTCTATTGTCAAGAACTTGGATATGAGCCTTTAGATAAATTTCCCGATCGCATGGAAAAAGATGCTTACGATCCTCGCTCCATCCATTGTTTACTAAAATATAAACCAGATGACATTTATGCAGGATGTGTTCGTTTAGTTTTATCCGATCCCAAAAAGCCTGATGCTAATTTCCCCTTTGAAAACGTTTGTCAAGATCATTTAATTAATTTTGAGGAAACACCTCGCTCAATATTGGGAGAAGTCTCTCGTCTAGCTGTAATTGCTCAATTTCGTAAACGGGAAGGAGAGCAAAAAACCCCAGGAGGTTTGATTATATTTGACGAGAAAAAGAAACAAATGGAAGAAGAATCTAAAAAACGTCGTTTTCCTATAATCGCTTTAAGTTTATATTTAGCAGCAACTAGCTTAACTGTAGAACGAGATATTCAATATGCCATAACCTTAATGGAACCAAGACTAGCACGTCATTTGCGCATGAGTGGTCTGACATCTCGCCCTGTAGGAAGTTTAATAGATTTTCATGGAAAACGTGGCCCATTCGCCATTACAGTGGCAGAAGTTGTCAATAATATTAGTAAAAATCCAGAACTGAGTGATTTATTTCAAAATATACAAGATAGTATAAGGGGGTGTCTTTCGAGTAAGCGACTTTCTGCCTGAGGGGTTTTATGAATATAAATAGCGCTGTCACTGCCTGGAGTGAAGTTTTAAAACCTGAAAATGTTCTCACAGAAGATTTACTTCTGAAGGAGAACCAAACAGCAACCTTCTTAACTCATCAGCGAATTTGTGCTGTATTACG
Organism: uncultured bacterium; assembly: GCA_964413275.1. Lineage (GTDB taxonomy): Bacteria > Cyanobacteriota > Cyanobacteriia > Cyanobacteriales > JAABRE01 > JAABRE01. The sequence goes on from CAYPSO010000009.1 coordinate 54,486, forward strand.
TCCAAGTACATCAGAACAAGTACAAGAATGCGTAAAAATTGCTAACAAATACGAAGTTCCTATTTATCCATTAAGCAGTGGCAAAAACTGGGGCTATGGTTCAAGAGTTCCAGTAAGTGATAATTGCGCTTTAATAGAATTATCAAAACTAAGTCGTATTGTTGACTTTAGCGAAGAACTTGCCTATGTAACTGTAGAAGCAGGAGTTACTCAACGTCAATTATATAATTTTCTTCAAGCACAAAAATCTGCTCTTTGGCTTGATTGTAATGGTTCTTCTATAGATACTAGCCTAGTTGGTAATACGATGGAGCGAGGTTTTGGCCATACCCCCTATGGCGATCATTTTGCTCAGGTTTGTGGTTTAGAGGTAATTTTACCCACAGGTGAAATTATCCATACTGGTTTTGGTAAATTTCCTAATGCTAACTCTACTCCCGTTTATCGTTGGGGTGTTGGGCCCTATTTAGATGGATTGTTTACTCAATCAAACTTAGGTATTGTCACTAAGATGACTATTTGGTTAATGCCTGCACCCGAACATTTTGAAGCATTTTTTTTCAGTATTGCTGAAGATAGCCAATTAGCAGATTTAATTGATGCCTTACGCCCTCTACGTCTTGATGGCACAATTAAAAGTGCAGTACATATTGGCAATGACTATAAAGTTTTATGCGCTTTAACTCAATATCCTTGGGAAGAAACTGGAGGAGTTACTCCATTACCACAACAGGTAATGAATAAATTTGCCAAGGAGTGGGATTTTTGTCCCTGGAATGGCTCTGGAGGAGTTTATGGTACAAAAAGACAAGTGGCTGAAGCAAAAAGATTAATTTCTCGCGCTCTTACAGGTAAAGTAAAAAAATTACAGTTTTTAAGCGATCGCACCATTAAACTAGCAAATACTATTGCTAAACCCCTAAAAAGTTTAACCGGTTCTCATTTACCAGAATTACTCAATTTAATGTATCCTGTTTACGGTTTAATGAAGGGAGTACCTACTAATACTCAACTTGCTAGTACCTATTGGCGTAAGAAAATTCCTGTTCCTGAAGATAAAAATCCAGATAGGGATGGTTGTGGTTTAATTTGGTGTGCCCCTGTAGCTCCTATGTTAGGAAAACATGGAGCAGAAATTAATAGAATTACTCAAGAAATATTATTTAAGTATAAATTTGAACCTCAAATATCTATTACTTTATTAACGGAAAGAGTAATAGGTTGTGTGATTACTATTGCTTACGATCGCAATATTTCGGGTGAAGATGAACAAGCTTTAAACTGTTATCAGGAATTAATTGATAAATTAACAGACAGTGGTTATTATCCCTATCGTTTAGGTATTCATGGAATGGATACTATGACTAAAGGAGAAGACAGTTATAATAATTTGCTCAAAAGTATAAAAAATAATTTAGATCCCCATAATATTCTCGCTCCAGGACGTTATATTCCCCAAAACTGATCGCTGATTACTATATCATTAAAAAAGGAGAGAGTAGGCGAGGCAGTTGCAAATTAATCTAGAAATTAATTTGAGGAAAGTCCGGGCTCCCGAAAGACTAAACTTGCTGGGTAACGCCCAGTACGTGCGAGCGTGAGGACAGTGCCACAGAAAAATACCGCCTTTTCATTGACCATTGAACATTTAACATTGAACAGAAAAAACTGATAAATGTTAAATAACAAATGATAACTGGAAAAGGTAAGGGTGCAACGGTGCGGTAAGAGCGTACCAGCAATATCGTGAGGTATTGGCTAGGTAAACCCCGGTTGGGTGCAAGGTCGGAGGATCGAGGGTTGGTCTTTTTCCCGATCCATTATTGGTGAACCGCTAGAGGTATTTGGTAACAAATATCCTAGATAGATAACTGCCCTCTTGTAATTTTACAGGAGAACAGAACCCGGCTTATGTCCGACTCTCTCTTTTTTTTTACTGATTAATCAATTTGTCTATGGGTGTATTAGATCCTCGTCGAAACAAAGAATTAACAAAGTTAGTTGAAAAGCTAGGTTTAACTGATTTATCTAAAATTGATTGGGTTTTATTAGATTTAGCTCTTATTCATTCGAGTATTTCTCCTCAGACTAATTACGAACAACTAGAATTTGTTGGTGATTCTGTAGTACGTTTACTTGCTTCAGAAATTTTACTCGAAACTTATCCTAATTCCCTTGTGGGGGAATTTGCAGCTATTCGTTCTATGTTAGTTAGCGATCGCACTTTAGCGGAATTTGCTGAAATTTATGGTTTAGAACGTTATTTAATTATGAGTGATAGTGCCGCCGCCGATAGTGGCGGAAAAACTTCTATACTTGCAGATGCTTTTGAAGCCATTTTAGGTGCGCTCTATTTAAGCACTAAAACTATGGCTTTGATTGATCCTTGGTTAATTCCTTTGCTTAAAGAAAAAGCAGCAGAAATTCGCTCAGATCCAGCCTTGCAAAATTATAAAGATGCTTTACAAGCATGGTCTCAAGCTCAATATAAAATCCTACCAAAATATAAAGTACAACAAAATAACCAAGAAAATAAACCAGAAAAACGCTTTATTGCAGAAGTATGGTTAAAAAACGAGCTTTTAGGCCAAGGAAAAGGTCGTTCTAAAAAATCGGCTGAACAAGCCGCAGCTAAGGAAGCTTTTTTATCACTTGAGTTACATCGCTTTGTTAAAAAATATAGTGCTACACCCACAACCTAGGCGATTTTTCCGAAAACTTATCTCCCTTCGGGAGAGGCAACAGGGAACAGGCAACGGGCAACAGTAAGAGTTGAGTTTTCCAGTTTTGTTCTTTGTTCCCTGTTGCCTTGAAAATTTATAATTCATAACTTATTAACTTTTCCCCTTTCCCTGTTGCCTTGAATGAACATCAAACTTACCTACTAATCAATAATTTGACAAAACTTAATCTAAATTGTTAAATTATACGTAGTCGTTATGAGTTTATATTAGCTAAATAATTTTAGAAAAAAACATATTCTCAAGTATTAATGGAGCAATAATCTTATGGTTAAAATTGTTGGTATTGGAGGGAGTTTACGGGAACAATCTTCCAGTTTTCAAGCTTTAGAACTAGCTTGTATGAGGGTTGAAGCTATTGGTGCAGCAGTGGAAATTCTAGACTTGCGGACAATGCAATTACCTTTTTGTCATGGTGGTGAGGATTATAATCAGTTTCCCGATGTAGCCCGTTTGCAAAATACGGTTAAGGAAGCGGATGGTTTAATTTTAGCCACACCAGAATATCATGGATCGGTCAGTGGCGTATTAAAAAATGCTTTAGATTTAATGAGTTTTGAGCATTTATCAGGAAAAATGACTGGTTTAATTAGTGTTTTAGGTGGACAGCCTAACAGTAACGCCCTTAATGATTTACGCTTAATCATGCGATGGGTTCACGCCTGGGTAATTCCTGAGCAAATTGCCATTGGTCAAGCGTGGAAAGCTTTTAGTGAAGATGGTAAATTAATAGATGAAAAATTATCTCAAAGGTTCGATCAATTTGCTCAAAGTTTAGTAGCAAATACCCGCAAACTAAAAGGAATTAATTAATTTTGTGTGACTACTTGACATATCCTGGGGGCAGCAATAATATTGCTGCCCCTACACCAATCAGGAAGCCCTAATTAGGAACTAAAAATCATACTACCTAATAAGATAAACCCAATAACTACATTTTCTTGAAAAATTCCTCCATAAACAGGCTTAGGAATATTATTTTGTTTTAAACGCCAATATTGCCAGAACCATCCTAATAAAGCTAGAGTCCATCCGCTCCAAAAAATTGGATTTAAGCCCATTTTTTTGCATAAATAAGCTAAGAAAATAGCAGTTAAGACAAAAAACACTCCTACAGCTTCAGCAGCATAATTACCAAAAAAAATAGCACTAGAATTAATCCCAATTTCTAGGTCATCTTCCCTATCGGACATGGCATAAACAGTATCAAAACCCAGAGTCCAAAATATAGTTGCCAACCATAATAACCAAGTTGCAGTGTTTAAATTACCAGTTACCGCAGTCCAACTAATTAAAACAGCAAAACCCCAAGCAATAGATAGCACCAGTTGAGGAATAGGAAAAATCCTTTTAGCCAGAGGATAACAAATAATTATAGGTACGGCAGCAACAGATAACAATAAACTTAAGGGTTTAAGATAAAAAGCTAATATTGCAGCACAAAATAAAGAAACTATAGCAACAATTAAACCAACCTTAACAGAGAGCGCGCGACTAGCAAGAGGTCTATTTTTAGTTCTTTCTACTTGAGGATCGATATTTCTATCCCACAAATCATTAATAACACAACCAGCAGCAGAAGTAGCTAGACTGCCCAAAATAATTACCCCCACTAAAGGTAAAGGAGGTTTTCCCTCTCCAGCTAAAAAAACTGCCCAAAGAGCAGGTATCATTAAAATTAATCTCCCTGCGGGTTTATCCCAACGTAATAAACGTATAATCGAAGACCAAGTATTAACTTCGGAGTTTAAAGACTTCTGAGTTACCATTGTCAAATTTTGATAAATTTTTAAGTTATATCTTTATTGTTTAACACTAGAGGGAAATTGTTAGAAACAACAATTGCAATATTGTTTGAATAAATTATAAAACATTAAATTGAGTTAAAAATAATGACATATAAAAATCAACATCCGATTTTAGCAGCTATTGATATTGGCACTAATTCTATTCACATGGTAATTGTAAAAATTGAGCCATCCCTACCTACTTTTACGATTATCGCCACTGAAAAAGATACAGTGAGATTAGGAGAAAGAGATGAACAAACAGGAAACCTAACTGAAATAGCAATGCAAAAATCTTTAGCGGCGTTGCAAAGATGTCAAGATTTAGCCAAAAGTTTTGAAGCTGATCGTATTATAGCAGTAGCCACCAGTGCTACCAGAGAAGCACCCAACGGACAAGAATTTTTACAGAGAATTTATCAAGAATTAGGCTTAACCGTAAATCTTATTTCTGGACAAGAGGAAGCAAGAAGAATATATTTAGGTGTGCTTTCAGGGATGAATTTTAATGGTCAACCCCATATAATTATTGATATTGGTGGTGGTTCGACAGAATTAATCCTCGCTGATAATGAGCAACCTCGTTTTTTAAGTAGTACCAAAGTGGGAGCGGTACGTTTAAATAAAGAATTTATTACTACAGATCCTATTAGTAGAATTGAATATGAATATTTAAAAGCATATATTAGGGGTATGTTAGAACGTCCTGTTGAACAATTACAAGCAGGAATTGAGATTGGTGAAACTCCTATAATGGTGGGTACATCAGGAACAATTGAAACTTTAGCTACTATTATTGCTATAGATAAATATGGCACAACTCCTAATCCTTTACATGGGTATAAATTTTATTATCAAGAAATAAAAGAGCTAGTAAAACGCTTTTGTTCCCTTGATTATTCCCAACGTTACGCTATACCTGGAATGTCAGAAAAACGGGCTGAAATTATTTTAGCAGGGGCAATGATTTTGCGGGAAACTATGTCTATGTTAAATTTAGATTCTATCACTATCTGCGAACGTGCCTTAAGGGAAGGAATGATCGTCGATTGGATGTTAACCCATGGTTTTATTGAAAATAGATTGCGCTATCAAGCACAAGTTAGAGAGCGTAGCGTAATTAAAATTGCTCAAAAATATCAAGTCAATTTAGAATATGCTACTAGGAGTGCTCAGTTTGCCCTAAGTCTTTTTGACCAGACTAAAGGATATTTGCACTTTTGGGGCTCTAAGGAACGAGAATTGCTCTGGGCTGCTGCAATTTTACATAATTGTGGATTATTTGTTTCCCATGCTTCTCACCATAAACATTCTTATTATTTGATTCGTAATGGAGAATTGTTAGGTTTTACGGAAATAGAAATTGAAATTATTGCTAATTTAGCTCGTTATCATCGTAAAAGTAAACCCAAGAAAAAACACGATAATTATGGGAATTTACCCGATAAAAATTCTCGACTACAAGTAAATCAACTAAGTGCTATTTTGCGTTTAGCTATTGCTTTGGATAGAAGACAAATAGGTGCTATTAAAGAGGTTATTTGTGACTATAATGGAACGAATAGGGAGTTGATTATTTATTTAATACCTAGTAAGTATGATGATGATTGTGCTTTAGAATTATGGAGTTTAAATTATAAAAAAGATATTTTTGAAGAAGAATATAATCTGAAAGTGTTGGCTGAGTTAAAATTATAAATAAATGAATATATCTCAATTTATGGTTGATGTTCGTGATTCTCTACTTTATGCAACTATTAATGCTACTAATGAAGGACTCTTAGCCATATATTCTAATGGCAGTAATACTCTACTTAATCAAAGATTTATTGAAATGTGGGGTATTACTGAAGATATTATTAATTTAAAAGATGATGAACAAAAAATATTGTTTATTGTTAACCAAGTTAAAAATTCAGAAGCTTTTTTAACTAAAATTCAAGAAATAGAAAAAACGCCAACAATCAGTACCAATGATGTTATTGAATTAAAAGATGGTAGAGTTTTTGAGATGCAAACTCAACCCCAATATGTTAACCAAGAAGTTATTGGTAGAGTTTGGAATTTTTATGATATTACTGCTAGAGTTGAGTTAGAAAAAAATCTGCGATCGCAAAATGAAAAAGGCAGATTAATTGCGAAAATTGCCCAGAAAATACGTCAGTCACTCAAAAAAAATGACATTCTAAATAATACTGTTTCAGAAGTTCGTAATTTTCTTAATACTGACAGAGTATTAATATTTGAACCAAATTCCGATTCCTATGGAGTAATTATTGCAGAATCAGTTATCGATCCAAATTTAGCTATTTTACATTTAAAAATATCCGATCCTTGTTTTGGAGAAAAATTGATTGAAGAATATAAACAAGGAAGAATAACTTTTATTGAAGATATTTATCATTCAGATTTAACTTTATGTCATTTAGAATTTCTTAGTTCTTTGAAAGTAGTTTCTAATTTAGTTGTTCCCATCGTACATGAAAATCGTTTATGGGGATTATTAATTGCCCATGATTGTCAAAGTAATAGGCAATGGGAAATTCTAGACATAGAATTATTACAGTTTTTAACAACTCAAGTATCAATTGCCCTTACCCAAGCTGAATTATTTCACGAATTAGAAGTTGCTAATCAGGAATTACATTATTTAGCATCCATAGATTCTCTGACACAATTAGCTAATCGTCGCCGTTTTGAAGAGTTTTTTGAGCGAGAATGGCAACGTATGTCTAGAGAAAAACAACCTTTATCAATTATTCTTTGTGATGTGGATTATTTTAAACTTTATAATGATAATTATGGACATCAAGCGGGAGATAGTTGTCTTCAACAAATAGCAGTAGTGCTTTCTCAATCCATTAGAAGGCCAGCAGACACAGTAGCACGTTATGGTGGCGAAGAGTTTATTATTATTCTCCCAAATACTGATACTAATGGTGCAATTTATATAGGTGAAAAAATTAGAAAAAATGTGGAAAATCTTCAATTAAATCATAATTATTCACCTATAAGTGACTATGTTACTATTAGTATAGGGGTAAGCACTATTATCCCAACTAAAGAAATTGTATTACGAGAAATAATAAAATCTGCCGATCAAGGTTTATATAAAGCTAAAGCTAAGGGCAGAAATTGTGTATTTTTTCAGAAAATAGAAAATAATTAATTTATTGTTATTAGATTGGTAATTTCTTTTAATATTCGATTGGGAGGATTTTAATCAGTCTGGGAGGAAATGGCTTTTCTTAGCATATCTCCTGTAGAAATTATCTCATTACCTTGGGATTGAGATAATTTTTCTGATTGTGTACCTTTTCCCGCTCCGGGGCTTACTAAGATGATTAATCTCACAACTAATTTTACTCCTAATCTAATTTTTAATAAAATTTAAGCTTTCCATAAAACTAAATGTAGCTTATGGATTGGATTATCTCACCCATTGAAGATAGATCGTAATCTATATTTAGTGTTTTATTCGAGTTATAATCAATTAACTACACCATATATTGGTGTTTGGGCTTATTACCTAATCCCTACGAATTAAGATTATTAGATTATATGATTGCACAACTCAAAACAACTATCGAATCCCCCTTTTCTCCCTCACCCTACAAGATTGAGGGATTAATACATATATTTACCAGCATCCATCGTGATTTTTATACTGATGTGATTGTTCAGGCTTTAAGAATAGCAGGTAATGGTAGATCTGTATTAGTAGTACAATTTCTCAAAGGAGGAATTAAACAAGGGCCAAATCGTCCAGTGAAATTAGGACAACATTGTGACTGGTTAAGATGCGATTTATCCCGTTATATTGACACTCCTAATTTAGAAGCTGAAGAAATCGAAGCTTTACAAAATTTATGGCAAAACACAAAAAAAATAGTTCTGGAAGGGAATTATTCTTTAGTAATTTTAGAGGACTTAAGTTTAGCTATTAATTTTGGTTTAATTCCAGAAGATGAAGTAATTGATGTTTTACAAAAACGGCCTAATCATATAGATATTATTTTAACAGGCCAAGAAATGCCAGAAACTATCCTAGAAATGGCAGATCAAATTACCCAAGTTCGTCGCAGTTATAGTAGTTCTCGTATTATCTAAACTGAGAATTTTAGCTTTTGTGTATCTAATTTGTAAAATTTTTGCGGGTATTTTAGCCCGCATTTTTAATTTTTATATCGAAGTAAAGAAATTATTTTTATCGAAGTGGGATATAACGGGGAAATAGCAATAGAAATTAACAAACAAGGAGATTTTATCTATGTCTAAACCTATTGAAAAAATGAGTTTAACCGAACTTAGACAATATATGTTTGAACATCGAAACCAAGAAACAGAATGGGAAAAAGCGTATGATTGATTTAGGAAAAAAGCAGAATGGAATCGCATTCCTAGTGGTACGATATTATCTGAAGAAATAAAAATTATTAAAGATGTAATTGCCAGAAAAACCCAAAAATAAATAGACTTATTGTCATGCCTTTATCTCTATAGATATTGAACAAGACAATTTACTATTAATTATCATTTTCAGATTAAATTATTAGGAAAAAGTTAATGGTACAAGCTATAACAAAATCAATAACTTTTACAGAATTTGTCGAGGGGAAACCAGACGGAGTAAATTATGAATTACATAATGGGGTAATCAGAGAAATGCAGCCCAGGGGAAAGCATGAAGAAATAATTGGGTTTTTAGCTACCGAATTTACTCTAGAATTTCGTCGTTTAAATTTATCATATTTTATTCCTAAGCAAGCCTTAGTCAAAGTCCCAAATAATGAAACGGGTTATTCTCCTGATATTTTAATATTAAATCGAGATAAATTAGTCCATGAATCTCTCTGGGAAAAATACTCTACCGTGCAAACAAAGGATTCAATTCCTTTAGTAGTGGAAATTGTTAGTAGTAATTGGCGAGATGATTATTTGACCAAGCTTAGAGATTACGAAGAAATTGGAATTCAGGAATATTGGATTGTGGATTATTTGGGGTTAGGAGGTAAGCGATATATTGGTAATCCCAAAGAGCCTACTATTTCTATTTATTCTTTAATTGATGGAGAGTATCAAGTTAGTCAATTTAAACAAAACGATGTAATTATTTCTCCTAGTTTTTTAGACTTAAATTTAACAGTGGAACAAATTTTAAATTGTGGCTTAAGAAACTATCCGCAAAAGTGATTATTTCTTATGATTAATCAGGAAAGGTAGGGTGGGCAAATATTTTGAAATTTTGTCTAACAACAAGTACGATAAATAATTTGCCCACCACAAGTAAAGATAGGTTTATTCTTTTGAAAACTACCTTAATACCTGCTAAAAATTAAATTTCTGCGATCGCCCTTTGAATTAAACGACGAGCTAAAGTTTGAGTACCAGTATGTTCGTAATAGTTAGTAGTCATATCCAAAAAAGCAGCCACATAATCTAACTTACTTTCAGAAAATTCTACAAAGCCTTGAAGATTACTAAAAACCTTTTGAGGAGTTAAATTGCGATCGCTGACAAAACTACTCATCCAACCAGTAACACCGCCAAAAGCATTACCAATAAAGGCTAACTTATCATCAGTACCTCCTCCCGGTATCAAATGACTAATACTGCCAAAAATTGGATTACTTTTTAATTCATTACCGTTTAAATTATTAAGCACAGATTCAGTTTTGATAATAAAATCCGGCCCTAAAGGCACTAAACCATCAATACAAACTAAAGCCGCCAGACGCATTAAAGACTCACCGCTATAGTCACCTAAAGCACCGACAAAATCCCCAATACTGTCTCCGGGGATACCATTAATTTGACAAAAAGCCAATAACTCCGCCACTAATTTTAAAGATAAATCGATCGCCTGAGCTTTATCTGGATTGGGAGTGAGCTTATTAATAAAACCGAGTAAAGGGATTTTTTCCCCTACCTTATTAGCCAAAGCCGCACTAGCTAAAGCATAATCAGCCTTATCTACAGTTTGATAGAGCCACATAGCCGTTTGATAGCCTTGGGACTTATCATTATAAAGCCAAACCGAGCGATCGCCGATTTCCTGAATCAAAGCTTCATCAGTTTCATTGGTCACATGACGGATAGTATTTTCAAAACCAACAATATTTTGCCATTGCCCTGGTACGACAAAATCAAGAGAATTGAGTACCATCACCGTAATATTATTAGTTGGTAACTCATCGACTAATTCAAAAATAGCCTTACTCACAAACAACTCCTTATTTAACTAAAGCTGCTAAACCATTAATATCGAACTTAGTCAACCAAGCCTTGCGCTCGTCTTCGGTAAAATTAGGATCGATAGAAAGCACCTTAACCTGAAAACGATCGGCTACCAAAATAGTGCTACCTCCACTACCTTGTTTAGCGAACTTAATCGTAGGATAACCCGGCAAATATTCCGTACTTTCATTAAACTTATTAACAGCACGAGGATTGTTAAGAATATCGGAAATAGATAATAAAGCTATATCCTGATTATCCTGTTTTAACTTGGCCTCAGCAAAACCACTTTTTTCTTGGGTATATACCCTTTCATAACCGCCCCCAGAAGGAGGAAAAAACTTATTAAAACTACTTCCGGGTAGAGCTTCCTTAACAACAGCACTGTTACCTTGACTTTGTTGTTGTGCATCCTCAAAACGAGAAGGAGGCTCAGAGGCACAAGAAGTTATGAAAAGCAAAATTGCTAAGAATACCGGCAGCACCTGCTTAGCAGGAATCAAAATGATATTTTTAGTAAACAATTTGCGTAAACTAGGCATAAACATTATTTCTCTCATAAACAAATGCACATTCTTATCTATTCTTACAATTATTATCCCGAACCGATCGGTATTGCTCCCCTAATGACGGAATTAGCCGAAGGTTTAGTAAAACGACAACACCAAGTACGGGTTATCACAGCTATGCCCTGGTATCCCGAAGGAGAGATATATCCAGAATATCAGGGTAAATACTATTTAACCGAAGAACGTAATGGAGTAAATATTCAAAGATGTTATATTTGGACTCGTAAAGAGCGAAACTTGAAAAACCGAGCCTTATTTGAACTTAGTTTTATCGGATTGAGTTTTTTACAAGCCCTTAAAGGATGGAAACCAGATGTTATTTTATTGACCATACCGGGTTTACCTGTATGTCTTCCAGCTACGCTTTTAAGCCGAATATATCGCACTCCTACAGTATTAAATCTACAAGATATTTTACCTGATGCCGCAGTTCATGTGGGATTAATTAATAATGAAAAATTGGTTAAGGTTCTTTCTGCTATAGAAAAATTTGCTTATAAAAATGCTACTAAAATTAGTGTAATTGCCGATGGTTTTACCAAAAATATCACCGAAAAAGGCGTACCTTTAGATAAAATAATTGAAATTCCCAACTGGGTTGATATTAATTTTATTAAACCTTTATCCCAAGAAAATAACTATTTTCGCCAAGAATATCAATTAGAAAATAAATTTATTGTGCAGTATTCTGGAAATATTGCCCTTACCCAAGGTTTAGAAACTGTGATTGATGCCGCAAAAATCTTAGAACCAATCCAAGATATTGTAGTAGTAATTGTTGGAGAACAAAAAGCCTTAAAAAGATTAGATAAATATTGTCAAGAAAAAGAAATAAGTAATGTTAAATTAATTCCTTTTCAACCAAGGGAAAAACTACCAGAAATGTTGGCTGCCGCCGATATAGGATTAGTAGTACAAAAAAGTAATGTAATATCTTTTAATATGCCCTCAAAAATTCAAGTATTATTAGCAAGTGGACGAGCCATAATTGCCTCAGTACCTGATACTGGTACGGCTGCAAGAGCGATTAAAAATAGTGAAGGAGGTTTAGTAGTTCCTCCAGAAAATTCAGAAGCGTTAGCCGCAGCAATACAAGAATTATATAATAATAGAGAAAAACTTAAGATTTTAGGAGAAAAAGCTCGAAGATATGCAGAAACTCATTATAGTTTTGAATTAGTTTTAGATCGATACGAAAAATTGTTTAATCAACTTATTAGCAGTTAGCTGTTAGCTTTTAGCTTTTAGCTTTTAGCTTTTAGCTTTTAGCGGTTGTCATTTATCATATCAGTTATTCATTTAACTGTTCAATGTTTAATGTTCAATGTTCAATGAAAAACCCATCTTGTCTTCCCCTACATCCTATTACCTCTTATCTCTTCCCCCTCTGTTGAAAAAAGTGGGACAGACATATCGCCTACCCCACCTTTTTTAAGAAAAAATTGAAGCTAATCGCTAATCGCTAATCGCTATAATTAAGACATTGATTGAATAATGAAATCAAAATATGGGCCTGCGGCTGCTGCATCTTCGATACTTAACAAGCCTAAAGCAACATCCTTTAAACAACCAATGGCTTCAACCATGCCGGGTACAGGTACATCAAGGGAATTGTACATATCCTTAACACCTATTAAACCAATGCTTTCAATTAAATCCTTGTCACCAGCAATTAGACCATAAGTTACTAGGCGTAAATACCAGCCATAGTCACGTAAGCATTGCGCCCGTTGACGTTGCCCGTAAGCATTTCCCCCCGGAGCAATAAAATCAGGGCGTTTTCTCCAAAGCTGTTTACTAGCTTGATCGACAATTTTCTTTTCACTATCGGCCAAAGTTTCCGCAATGCGAAGGCGTTGCTCGCCGCTTTTCATAAACTCGCTGATACCCTTGAGTTCACCACTACTAGGGTATCTTAATTCATCATCTGCTTTTACAATAACTTGACTTACTACACTCATGGTATTGACTCAAATTTTATTAACATATTTAGTCTATTATGAACCGTTCACAGAACCTGTATAAAATTAGTAATGTGTTTTCAAAGGTTATTCCACTTCACAATATAAGTGGCCTTCAGGGGATAAACGGCAAGCCCCTTATTTTATACCCTCAAAGGTTATTGGCTCTTGGTTGTATAGTATTTTAATTTATTTTTTACAGTTAATAACTTTTTACTAATTTACACTTTTCTAAGTGAGAGAAAATTTTTTCCCATTCTTCAGAGGATAAGGGTTTAATCATTAATTTTATTTGAAAATAGCTTGAAGCCGCTTCTTTAAGGGACTCAATTACCTGATTTAATGTTATTTTGACTGATTTTGGAGCTTTAGCATCAAATACTTGAGAATATAGAGATGAATTAGCATTAAGTATCATTGAACCATGTTGTAACAATACTTTACCTTGACGAAGTTGTGCGCTACCAATTAGTTTATCTCCTTCAAGGGTAACTAAATCTGCGGATGTTGCCGTACTAAAACAACTAGGATTATGTATATATCCTTTACCTGCTTTACCATATCTTAATTCAACACCAAGCGATCGCCATCCTTGAATCAAAAATTCACAAAGATATTGGTACATTTGCCATCTTGTGTGAGTATTGGTTGATGTCACTACCATATAACTTAAATCTCCTTGATGTAATACGGCTCTACCTCCTGTGGGGCGACGAACAATTTCTAAAGGCTTTCCTTGCCATTTTATTTCCTGCCATAATGGGGGATATTCACGTTGGTAATATCCCAAAGAAATTGCCGCAGGAGACCAAGTATAAAATCTTAAAATAGGGGGTTGTCTGCCATGACGATATTCTTCTAAGAGCCATAAATCTATGGCCATTTGCACTGCTCCTGAAGTTGCTAACGGTGGAATATAACGCCAATAATTAAAATTCATGGTTCTTGATTCATAGTTTATTAGGAGCGGGCTTAGACCAGATTATAATAAAGAAAATATCATTTATTTTTATTTAAACTGTTCAATTTCTTACCCCAATCCAAAAAGAGATGGGTTTTATGGGAAGATATGATTAAGAAAAAACAGTCTGTTTAAAGAAAAGACATGAAAGGTTCTACAAATGTTAAAGTAAAACTTAATGAAGTTTTAAAAATTGAGTTAACAGCGATTAATCAATTTTTTCTCCACGCTCGAATGTCTAAAAATTGGGGATTAGAGAAACTCAATAAATCTGAATATGGTTACTCAATCAAAGCAATGAAACAAGCTGATGAAGTGATTGAGCGGATTTTATTTCTTGAGGGTTTGCCGAATCTACAAAATTTAGGCAGGCTTATTATTGGAGAAAATATTCCAGAAATCTTACAAAACGATTTAACTCTTTGTACAGATATTCGTCAAAATCTTACTGAGACTATCAATCTTTGCGAATCTACCCAGGATTATATCAGTAGGGAGTTATTAGAAGAACTTTTGGAGGATACAGAGGAGCAAATAGATTGGTTAGAAACTCAAGCTTGGTTAATAGAAAATTCGGGATTAGAAAACTATTTGCAATCGATGATGTAAAGGAAAAAAACAATGAAAGGTAAAGACAAAGTTCTACAACAATTACATAAATTACTTCGTAGTGAATTAGCAGCAAGGGATCAATACTTTACCCATTCCCGGATGTATGTAGATTGGGGCTTGCACAAATTATACGAACGCATCAACCATGAGATGGAAGAGGAAACTCAACACGCTGACAAATTAATTCAACGGATTCTTTTTTTAGAAGCAACTCCCGATTTATCACAACAAGATGGTCTAAATATTGGTAAAGATGTAACTTCTATGTTGCAAAGCGATCTCGATTTAGAATATCAAGTAGTTAACGATCTTAAAGAAGCGATCGCAGTTTGCGAACAAGAACAAGATTATCATACCAGAGAAATGCTCGAACAAATCTTAGCAGATACAGAAGAAGATCATGCCTATTGGCTAGAGCAACAATTGGGACTGATTGACAAAATTGGTTTACAAAATTACTTACAATCACAAATGTCTTAATATATGTTGCATTTACTTATTGATATACAGTATTAATAAGTTGGCACTTTAAATATCTAATTATCTTTGTTCTCAAGATGCAATGCAACTTTTAGATGCTGGTTTTTTTTGAGAACATTGAATCCCATCTAATTTTTTCAATTGCCGACAATTAGATTTATCCTGCACCTTGATAGCTTTTTGTAAAACTTCAGAAGCATAATCGGCACAAGTACCACATTGAGCAGAAACTTCTATATATTTTGAGAGCATTTCCATAGAACAAACACCGTCTTCGGCTGCTCTTTGAATATCTTTTTCGGTGACAGCATGACAAATACAAACGTACATTTTTGAGCCTCTGCTACTAAAATAGGTAGAACTTTGTTTTTAATTTATTGAGATATATTCTCATTATTGACAAAAAATCTGCTACTGTCAACTGTTTTTTTTTAAATTGTTAAGTTTTATTTAGCTAAGGTGATTTCTTGGAATAAATATCCCATATGAAGTAACTGTCAAGATAAAAAGCAACTATAATTCCTGTGTCAATTCAAATCAGAATAACTATTGTGAGGAGTGATTGAGTTAATGAAAAATCAGACTCTCTTGACTATAAAATCTCTGAATCTATGCTTAATGGGCGGAGTTTTGATGACATTAGGTGCTGCCGCTCCCTCTAGGGCAACTACCTTTAATCCTGACCCCATTTACTCTAATACAATGAGTTACACGATACAAATTCCGACGACGGGGAGTCAGACAGGAATTGATAATACTGATATTTATCTTCCCGTTACAGAAGACCGGACTGCCACTTTTCCTATTGCACTAA
>CAYPSO010000010.1:0-65669 GCA_964413275.1 uncultured bacterium
AGGTAAGAGGTAAGAGGTAAGAGGTAATGGGTAAGAGGTAAGAGGTAATGGGTAAGAGGTAAGAGGTAAGAGGGGGAAGATGAGAGGTAATGGGTAAGAGGTAATGGGTAAGAGGTAAAAGGTAAGAGGTAATGGGTAAGAGGTAATGGGTAAGAGGTAAAAGGTAATGGGTAAGAGGTAAGAGGTAAGAGGGGGAAGATGAGAGAGACGAATAACTAATAACGAATAACTAATAACTAATAAATTATGAATTTATCTATTTCTAACCATAATAAAATTAATATTCGTCCGGTACAGTATCGAGACTTAGAGGTGCTCACACTTTTAGCATCTCAAAACTCAGATACTCATTTTGAAGTTAAAAATCTAATCCAACAATTGATTTCTGTTCGCCCTTGGTATCCCCTATTTAAGTTTTTCCGGTTATTTCCTAATCCTTTAAGGGATGATTTTGATTTTTATGTAGCAGAACAAGAAGAAAAATTACAAGGAATTATACAAGTTTTACCTTGTAATAGTACCCGTAGCACTTGGAAAGTTGAGAAAATATTTGTTAACGTTAGTGCGACAGAAGGGGAATTATTAACAGGTAGGCAAAACCTTGGAGCTAAATTATTACGTTATTGTTTAGAACATATTTGGGAAGCTAGAACTTGGTTATCAGAAGTTAATATTAATGATAAAAAGAATTTAGCCAATTATCGGGAAAATGGATTTCAACCCTTAGCAGAAATGACCTATTGGGAATTAAATCCAGAATTATTACAAGTATTAGCCAAAACTGAGCCAGATTTACCTAATCTTTTACCCGTAAATAATGCTGATGCTAACTTATTGTATCAGTTAGATTGTGTTTCTATGCCACCAATTTTAAGACAAGTTTTCGATCGTCATATTGATGATTTTAAAACAAATTTATTAACAATTTTAATTAGTAAATTACAACATTGTTTTGCTTCACGGGAAATAGTTAAGGGTTATGTTTTTGAACCCCAAAGAAAAGCTGCGATCGGCTATTATCAATTAGAACTTTGTAAAGACGGTTCAGTTAGCCATAAAGCTCAATTAACAGTACATCCTGCTTATACTTGGTTATATCCTAAATTAGTTTGTCAGATGGCACAAACCGTACAAAATTTCCCCCATCAATCCTTAGAATTAGCCTCTGCAGACTATCAGCCAGAAAGGGAAGAATATCTAACTAAAATTGGTGCTTATCCCCTTGAAAGTACGGTTTTAATGTCTCGTTCAGTTTGGCATAAAATTAGAGAAGCTAAACAATTAGAATCATTACAATTCTCAGATGTTTTACAAGGACTTCAACCAGCAAGGACTCCTATTCCTAGTCGAATTTCTTGGCTTAAACACTCATCTCACTTAAAACATTCTCAAGAAAAATCTGATAATAAACCTCATAATTCTAGCAAGCAAGAAGATATTAATTTAAGAGATTTAGAGGAGAGAAATTAATAGTTGGTAGTTAGTAGTTAGTAGGGGCAGAATATATTCTGCCCGTACAGGAGTCAGTATTCAGTATTCAGGAGGTAGAAAGGAATAAAAAGCTAACCGCTAATCGCTAATCGCTAATTGCTAAACATTTAAAGCTATTTGATAAATATAATTACGATTATGGGAAGTTAAATTGGCTAAATGTTTACTTGCTTGGCTTTTGCTCATTCCTTGGCTTAATAATTGTTGTAATTCTAGCTTAATTTCTGTGTCAGAAAGAGTAGGAATTATTGCTTGATTATTGCCAGAAACTATTAAAGTAAATTCGCCGATTGGCTTTTGATAATAGTTAATAGCATCTTCTAAATTGCCTCGCCAAAACTCCTCGTGTAATTTAGTTAATTCCCTAGCAATAGTAATTTTTCTATTATTACCAAAAACTTCAGCCATATCAGTTAAAGTGGCAATAATTCGGTGAGGAGATTCATAAAAAACTAAAGTGCGAGATTCATTTTTTAAAGTTTGTAAATAGTCAATTCTCTGTTTATTTTTAGCGGGTAAAAATCCCTCAAAGATAAATTTATCAGTAGGTAAACCAGAAGCTACTAAAGCCGTCATTACAGCAGTTGGCCCCGGAATGGGAATTATATTTATTTTTTCAGTTATGCAATCTTGAATTAGCTCGTAACCCGGATCGGAAATACCCGGCATTCCCGCATCAGAAACTAAAGCAATATTATCCCCTGCTTTTAAACGATTTAATAATTCTTGATGGCGAGATTTACTATTATGTTGGTAATAACTTATTTGAGGTGTTTTAATTTGAAAATGATGTAATAATTTTCCTGTATGTCTGGTGTCTTCGGCGGCAATTAAATCGACTTTTTCTAAAGTTTTTAAAGCCCTAAAAGTAATATCTTCTAAATTACCGATAGGAGTACCAACTATATATAAAATACCAGTTTTTATTGATTCTTGTTCGTTCATTCGTATATAAAATATATTTAATTAACTTTAAATTTAATAATTGAAATAGTTTAAATCAAATCTTTACGAGTTTGAACGATAGCAATTAAAACTAACATAACTAAACTTAATAAACCTAGCATCAACCAGTGTTTAACAACATTTACCGCAAAAGTCGCCCCATAATCTTGGTTAAATCGTTGGATTAATCCCTCAGCTTTGCCGATTGCCCGTTCATTTTGTTCTTTCCATTTTAGAGATTTAATTTGCCATTGTTCTATCGCTTTTTGGTAGTTGGATATTTGGACTAAATAAGTTGCGATCTCTTTTTGATATTGTTGTTGTGCTATAAGAGAATTTTCTTGGGGTTGAAGGGGTGGTTTCTCCAGCTCTGGGGGTTTAATGGGCATAGGTTCGTCAATAACTGAATTATAAGCTTCCCTAACACCGGGAAAATTACAAGATTTAAAAATACTATTTCCCGAACAAGGACAGTTTTTTTTCTCTGTTTCAATTAATTTATTTTGTGCTTCAATTTTTAAAGACCAACAAGGATCGTTAGCGACATCTTTTCCTAACTCTGTAATCGTCATTAATGCTTCAAAAGGCCATTTGGTAATGGAAAGATGATTAATCAATTGTCCGGGTAAGCCAAAGGTTTCTACCGGTAAAACCCCTCCGCCAAAAATGATTTGAGGCACAAGAAAAAGAATCGCAATCAAAGAAGCAACATTCTGATTAGGGGCAATGGCTGAACCTAATAAACCCATAATCATCCCGGTAATTGTGGCAAGAACTAAAGTAATATATACTCCGATTATAATTTCTGGAGTCCGAGGAATATCCATAGCTATAAGTTTGAATCCTAAGAAAATTGCCGATTGATATAATGCCAGTAAAATGCCAATCCAAACTTTAGCAAGAATATAAGGAATTATTTGTAAACCAATCATTCTTTCTCGTCGGTAAATATCCTCTTCTTTGACGATTTCCCGTATCGTAGTTAGACATCCCACCATCACCGCAATTAAGCCTGTAGTAAATAGCATGGTAATGGCTAATCGAGGATCGCCAGATTGGGGGTCAAATAAGGATTTTTGCCACGCAAAAAAGTCTAAAAATCCGAGAATTGGAGCTACCGCTAACATTAACATCAAACTAGCGCGATCGCGTTTTAAAATTGCTAAATTTCGTCTGGATAATACTAAAAATTGTTGCCAACTAGAGATACTTTTGACTGGTGATTTTGGTAACAGACGATGTTTTCTTTTCTGTTTAAGCGGTAATTGAGTAGAGGCAAATTTTTTTTGTCTATCAACTACATATTCTTGATATTCTGGCGATCGCAAATAGCATTCTCGCCAATATTCGGGAGATTTTTCCCTCTCTAATTTGCGATAAATTTGATTAAATTTTTCAACTTGAAAATAGGAAGCCGCATTTTCAGGAGAGCCAAAATAAGCTAGATTTCCCTCTTTAGCCATGAATATAATGCGATCGCATAAGGTAAGATTTTCGGTAGCATGGGTTATTAAAAGAATAGTTTGACCTCGATGGGCTAATTCTCTGAGTAGCAACATTAATTCTGCTTCAGTGCCGGGATCTAAACCAGAGGTTGCTTCATCTAAAAAAAATAAACAAGGTTTAATCAACAATTCCACCCCAATAGATACCCGTTTGACTTGTCCACCACTAAGAGAATGTATCGGGATTTTGCGTTGTTCAGTTAATTCTAGATCGTTGATAACTTGGTTAACTCTAATTTTACGCTCAGTTTTTGTGGTATTTGGTAGCATCCGCAATTGAGCGGCATAATCTATGGCTTCTTCTACCGTTAATTCCCTATGTACAATGTCTTGTTGGGGGATATAACCAATTTGTGTGCGATAGGCATTAAAATTTTTATAATAATCAATTCCATTGACTAAAACGTAGCCTTGACTAGCAGGATAAAACCCATTGAGAGCGTTTAATAATGTTGACTTTCCCGCACCACTAACTCCAGCAATTGCCACAAATTCTCCGGGATTAATAGAGAGTGAAATATCTTTGAGAAGATTGATTCCATTATCAATTATTTGATTAAGATGAATGGCATCTAGATGTAAATTGCCTTCTTCTTGAATTAGCATCAGGGAAGTCAGGGGTTAGGGGTTTAGAGGTAAGAATTAATAAAACTTTAGGATTAAAGATTTTAAGTTTTGACAATGTTTTAAATTTAGTAAATATTATTAATTATTTTAGATTATTTTTTACTTTATCAAAAAGGTTTAATAATGAAAAAAAAAGGATTATTTATCGGATTAACAACCTTAGATTTAATCTATTTGAGTGAAAAAGTACCCGGAATTAATGAAAAAATTGTGGCTGAAGACGCAACAATTGCAGCAGGAGGCCCGGCGACTAATGCGGCTGTTACTTTTAATTATTTAGGTAATCATTCTAATTTAGTGACAGTATTAGGAAAACAGCCAATTACTAATTTAATAAAAGCAGATTTAGCTCAATATAATTTAAAATTTACGGATTTATCTCCCGAAACTGATAATTATCCCCCTGTATCTTCAATTATAGTTAATAAAAATACAGGCGATCGCAGTGTTATTTCCATTAATGCTAAGAAATTACAAGCAGAAAAAGATAATTTACCAGCAGATATTTTAGCAGGAATAGATATTATTTTAATTGACGGTCATCAAATGAAAATTAGCGAATATATTGCTAAATTAGGTAAACAAAATAATATTCCTATAGTAATTGACGGAGGTAGCTGGAAAAATGGTTTTGAGAAAATATTACCGTTAGTTGATTATGCTATCTGTTCGGCTAATTTTTTACCTCCTAATTGTCAAAATAAAAATGATATTTTTAATTATTTTTCTGAATTAAATATTCCTCATATTGCGATTAGCAACGGAGAAAACAATATTGAATATTCAACTAATAAAATCCGAGGAGAAATAGCAGTAAATCAAATTCAAACAGTGGATACATTAGGTGCAGGAGATATTTTTCATGGAGCATTTTGTCATTATATTTTAGAAGAAAATTTTATTAATGCTTTAAAATCTGCTGCTAAAATTGCATCCTATTCTTGTCAGTTTTTTGGAACGAGACAATGGATGTAATATGTAATATTATTTAGATTAGCAAAATATAAGAGAACCAAGAAACAAAACAAATATGTCATATATTCAGGAAAAAAAAATCGCCATAGAAGCTTGTATTGCTGCGGCTAAACTTTGCGAAGAAGTACGTAAAAATATTCCCGAAGCTATAGAAAAAAACGATCGCTCTCCGGTTACAGTAGCAGATTTTGGTTCTCAAGCAATTGTCTGTAAAGCTTTAGCTGAAGCTTTTCCCAACGATCCAGTGGTAGGAGAAGAAGAAGCTGCAACCTTAAAAGAAAATCTCGACACTCTAGCCCAAGTAACAGATTATGTAAAAGCAATTATTCCTGAAGCCACCTCTGATAAGGTAGTCAACTGGATCGATCATGGCAAAGTTGAGTTAGGCAAACGCTATTGGACATTAGATCCCATTGATGGCACTAAAGGATTTTTAAGAAAAGATCAATATGCCATCGCCCTTGCTTTAATTGAAGAAGGAGTAATAAAAGTTGGAGTCCTCGCTTGCCCTGCTCTTTCCTTCAACGACGAACAAGGTCTTTTATTCATAGCAGTTAGAGGAGAGGGCGCAACCATGAGTGGGTTAAGTGGAAATAATCCTCAAATTATTAAAGTGGCAGAAAGTCCTGATAAATTGCGCTTTGTTGAGTCAGTGGAATCAGGCCATGGAAATCAAAGTCAACAAAGTGCGATCGCCCAACAGGTAGGCATTACCGCTCCTTCCTTACGGATGGATAGTCAAGCAAAATACGCCGCAGTAGCCGCCGGTGAAGCTGCTTTATACTTGCGTCTCCCTTCGCCAAAAACCCCAGATTACAGAGAGAAAATTTGGGATCATGCAGCCGGAGTTATTGTAGTGGAAGAAGCGGGGGGAAAAGTCACAGATATGCACGGAAAATCCCTCGATTTTTCTTTAGGTGCAAAACTAGTAAATAATCAGGGAGTTGTAGTTAGTAATGGAGTAATTCATGAGGCAGTTATTAATGCTTTAAAAGCTAATTAATTTATTTTTTATTTAGTAGTAGTGCGTCAGATCGAAAGATTATAGTTAACATAGTGAATTTATCTCAATTCTGACGCACACTACTGGATTATTTCAGCTAACAATAGGGCAATAAATCTTGATTATTATGTCTGGTTAAAGGGTAAGGTGAAAGGGAAAAGGATAAAATCTGATGATCTAAACCAATAAATTAGCTGAAACAATTCACTACCGCTTAAGCTATAGTTAGTTTTGACATTGTAATTTTTCCTAAAAATTATCATTATAGTTTTAATTAAATTAAATTTATTCTATTTACTAAGGTGCGTCAGATTTATAAATTAATTATTCAAATAGAATATTTTTGGTCTGATGCACCCTACAATATTCTAAAGTTCTTTGTTTAGTTTATAAATTTCAATAACTTATTCATAAACCTTACTTCGATGTTTGATTAATATCACGATGACTTGTTTAAGTTCGTCATCTATTTCGTAAATAACCCGATAATCACCAACACGATAGCGATAATAACCTAACAATTCCCCCCTTAAAGATTTTATATTCGGATAATTGCGAGGATTTTGTTCTAATATTTCAAAACATCGAGCCAGTTTTTTAGCTAAAGATTTATCAGCATTAGTATAAAAGTTTCTAGCATCAAGAGATAGCTGGACATTATACATCGTTTCGGATAGTGCGCCAATTAGTTATTTTTCCTTCAGACACATCTTTTTGAGCTTTTTCAAATTCTTTTCTAAAATTTTGAATATTCAATAACTCTTCAGTTGCTTCATTCATTTCACGTTCAGTTAAATAAGCTAAAAAATCATTAGCTACTATTAATTTTTCTGGTGAAAGACCATCAATATAATCTTTAGCTTGTTGACGAATAGTTATTTGTTCCATACTTTTATCTTAAATAATTTTATTTTACTTTAAATTCATAGATTTTCAAAAAACAAGAGAGTAAGCAAAAATTATTACTCTCCAGTTTTTTTAGAAAAAATAACTCTTAGATTTTATAAGCATAAACCGCATAAAAAGGATCTGCTCCTGCTATGCCTAACATTTGTAAAAATGGAGCAAGAGAAGATTGATTTGCAATAACTTTAGGCTTACTAAAATTAGCAACAGATTGAAAATATTTAACCACTAATTCTACTCTACTGGTTTCCGAACCATCTCGCCAAGCTGCGATCGCCTTTTCATAAAACATACGATTAGAAAAACTAATAATTGCCACCCCATTAGGTTTCAAAACCCTTGCCATTTCACTAAAAATTGCTTCTGGATATTCTAAATATTGAACCGAAACCGTATTTAAAACAGCATCAAATGTGCCATCTTCAAAGGGTAATTCCAGATTTTTATTCAAATTTTGGATAAAATAACTATTTAAACGAGTATTTTTTTGTAATTCTTCCTCATTCATCCCATGGCCTTCTACATGGCTAAATTCCACCTCTTCAGGTAAATGGGATACCCAACTACTCATCAAATCTAAAATATGAGTTTGAGGTTGTAATAATTCTCGATATAATTGCGTCAACTGGGTAATAAAATTATTATCAACATGGGTAACAAAACGAGGAATAGAATAAAAAAAATTATCCTCTGTTCGATCTAGCTTTAAACGTTGCTCTGGGTGTAATAACATAGCTATTAGTTAACTGAAGAAAAATGTCCTTTTTTCAGTTTAGATAAAAATTAAGAAATATTAAGCGATCGCAAAACTAAATTAATAATCATGCCACTAATTAAAGTACAAACTTCTGTTGAAACTTCAGAGAAAGCCTTAGTAGAAGGCTTATTAAAAACCCTATCGGCGAAATTAGCCAAGCATTTAGGCAAACCAGAATCCTATGTCATGACAGCCTTTGAGCCAGCTATTCCCATGACTTTTGGGGGAACTAGCGAACCAGTTTGTTATATTGAAGTTAAAAGCATTGGTAAAATGACACCCGCTCAAACTCAAGCCATGAGCCAAGATTTTTGTCAAGTCGTGGAAGAAAAATTAGGTGTACCCGCAAAACGAACTTATCTCGAATTTGCCGATGCACAAAGACATCTTTGGGGTTGGAATGGCAGCACATTTTAGAGATTTATACTCTGAGGGAGAGATAAAATCTCCCATTATTTTTAATTTATCAATAAACTGAATTAAATATTAGGTATTATCACTATGAAAAATAAATTACTCATCGGCGCTTTAACTCTATTAACAATTAGTATAACTAATCCTGTTGTTGCCGAAAATTTATCAGATTTAAGAAAGTTACTTTCCACTAAAGAATGTCGCAACTGTGACTTAACTGGTAGTGGTTTAGTCATGGCTAATTTATCAGGTGCAAAATTGAGTGGTGTTAATTTTAGTGGCGCTAATTTGAGTCGTGCTGATTTAAGTGGAGCTAACCTAATTGGTGCTGATTTGAGTGGAGCATCTTTATATGGAGCTAATCTGAGTGGTGCTAACTTGATTGGAGCTAACTTAAATGGCACAGATTTAAGAAATGCTTATCTTCATAATGCTGTTTTAGTGGGAGTTAGTTTTGATACTGCTTATTTACAAGGAGCAACAGGTATTCCTAATTATGCAGGTACACCCGAACAATTTGTGCGTTGGGGCATGGTAGAAGCCAGTAAAGGTCAATATCATCGAGCATTAGAACACTATAATAAAGCTTTAAGTATTAATTCTCAATTTTCCTATGCTTACCTCAATCGAGGAATTGCTCGTTATCGCCTTGGTGATGAATCAGGAGCAACTCAGGATGCGGAAATAGCAGGCAAAATTTTTGAAGCGGAGGATAATACTCTTGGTATTGAGGCATCTCAAAAGTTTCTCGAAGGCATAGAAATGGTAAATCAAATTGAAGAAAATCAACATCAAAATCGAGAATCCAAAGTAGAGAGATTTTTGGGTGGTATTGGCTCTCTTTTACTAAAGTTATTTTTGTGAGTATTCAGCAAGCGCTAAAATCTAAGTTATTTTATATTAAGGCAAGATAAAGAATTATGATTCATAATAAATGATTTTATAGCTATTCTTGATCAACTTCCATAAATAATAGTTTAGCCGCTTCTTTTTTTGCTTCTTTTTTATTTGTAGCTATACCTTCTTTAATAATTGTTTGATTTTCTTCGTAGGATAATTTTCCAAAACAAATAAATTGATTATCTTGTTCCTCATAAGAATAAATAGGAGGAGACCAATGTTTTGCTTGACATAAATTATTAAGTAAAGCAATATAATTATTATTGGAATTATTTTTATTATTATCTAGTATTTTTTCTGTTTTTTTATTAAGAGATTGTAGATTTTGTTTTTCAGATTGTCTTACTAATTTATTATCTTGATATGCTTTTAACCAGTTAAGAGAAGCTTGGTGTTTAGCTTCTTTTTTAGAAGTTGCGATCGCAGGCTCGTAGGTAGTGAGTTGTTTTTTACCATTATCCATTACTACCCAACAGGCAAAGTTGTTATTTACTTTTTCCTCTAAATAAGATACACTATACCCCTCTTTTTGGGTTAAAACTGTTAACACCATAGTTGCGTCTGATGTTTGTTCCTCTAATTTTAATAAAACTGTTTTGTGGATTTCTTTATTTCTATGAGAAAACCAAAGATGATATATATCGAGGGAAGTTAAGGTTTTGAGACGATTTTTTACTTCATATTTTAGAGTTTCAATTTTATCATTTTCTGCTGCATATTCAAGCAGTTTAGAAAAATCTTGACTAGATAATTTACTCCAACCTTTATAATTAATTTGACGTTGATAAGATTGAACTTGTAAATCCTTATAATAATCATTTTTAAAGTCTTTTAATCCCCGTCCATACTGATTAATATAATTACCATATTTTTGTAATTCATCTTCTGTATAAACATTTTCTTTACCATTAATAAAAGCTTTAATTATACGATGATTAATATAATCTGCCACCCTTCTAATAGGAGAAGTAAAATGACAATAACTTTCTAAAGCTAAAGCGTAATGTCCTTGATTTATCGGTTCATATTCAGCAGCTTTTAGCCAAGATTGTAATCTTTTTCTAATCTCTTCTTCTCGATCTAATTCAATCAATTCCCGTAAAATTACATCTTGTTGAGGTGCTTCGGGATTAATATTATGATTTCTAAATAGAGCGGGAATTTTTGAAGTTTTAAATAGTTGAGCCACAGCAGAATTAGCTAAAATCATAAATTCTTGAATAATTTGTTGAGAACGATGCACCATTTTTGGTTGTAAAATACCATTCTCATCAATATAACCTAAAGGTGTATTTCGACACCCTAAACTACCACTTTTTGCTCTGTTTGATTGTAATTTTTGCGCCCAAACATTAAGATATTGTAACTGAAAATAAAAAGGATTATCTGGTTTTAATAAAACCTCATCTACTTCTTGATAACTAAATTTTTTAGAACTAATTAATTTCGTTTCAGAAATCTCAGTATTTTTAATATTTGCGGATTCATCGAGAGTTATTTTAATAGTAAGAGTTGGGCGAATTTCTCCTTCAAGTAAACTGCATAAATTTTCCGATAATTCTCTAGGAAGCATCGGGTCATTTCTCTTAGGTAAATAAAGGGTTTCTACCCTTACTAAAGCTGCTTTATCTAGGGGAGAATCCAAAGGAATAACGGCGGTAACATCTGCTATATGAACAAAAACCTGACAACTTGCAGGATAAACTTTTATCCATAAAGCATCATCTAAATCTTTCGATGTCCAATCATCAATGGTAAATCCTTTAACTTGCGGCCGTTGAAAAACTTCTTCAGGTAACTGAATATTTTGAGATTGTTCAAGTTCTTCTGGTAAAAATATTCTATCTTTCATTGTAATTATGTAAAGCTCGATCTATTTGTTGGTATAAATAAGTAATTGTTTGGGAATTATCTAAAATAATATCAGCAGATTGCATTTTAAGTTCTAAAGGTAATTGACTATTAATCCTTGCTTCTGCTTCCTCTAAGGTAAGATTATTTCTTTGACATAAACGCTCTGTTTGCTGTTGTTTAGTACAGATGACAACCCAAATTTCTGTAACTAAATCAGTCATGTTTGCCTCAAATAATAAGGGAATTGCTAAAACAATAATTTTGTCATCTAGTTGTTTGAGTTGGGTTACAAATTGTTCTCTAACATAAGGATGTATTTGGGATTCTAACCATTTTTTTTCGATTGGATTATTAAAAATAATATTTCCTAAAGCTTGACGATTTAACTTTCCGTTAGCTAATTTAATACTTTCCCCATATCTAGTAAAAATATTTTTGAGAATAGCAGAGTTATTGTTAACAGCTTCTCTAGCATAAAAATCAGCATCAAGAATAGATAAATTATATTTTTCTTGTAAATAATTAGTAACAGTGGTTTTTCCCGTTGCAATTCCTCCAGTCAAACCGATTATTTTTTGTTTTTTATTTTTTTTAAACATTTAATCTTGAAAAAAAGGGTATTTCTAATAGATAATAATATTATAAATATAAGACAGGAACTTCCTAGTTTAAACCTTCGTCTTTATGATTAAACTATATTAACCTAAATCAGATTTATCATGTTTAAACAATTTTCTTATGTTTCTAAATCAGTGCGAAAAAGAATATTTTATAGCACAGTATCTATACTAACAGCCTTAACAGTTGCTTTTGCGACTCCTCAAACTACTTATGCCCTATCTTGGATTGATTTAATTTTAAGAGGAGTACAAGTTATTCAACTATCTACTATCTCTGATAGTAATGAAGTTTCCCTTGGTAAACAGATTAACCAGCAAGTAGCATCTCAATATCCCTTATCTAATAATCAAAGACTTACTAGATATATTGATGAAATCGGACAAAGATTAGCTAAAACTAGCTCTCGCCCGGATATTCCCTATACTTTTCAAGTAGTGAATGATAAAAGTATTAATGCTTTTGCAACTATGGGAGGATTCGTATATATGAATACGGGCTTAATCACTAAAGCCGAAAACGAAGCGGAATTAGCTGGAGTTATTGCCCATGAAATTGGTCATATTGCCGCTCGTCATTCCATTAATCAAATGAAAGAACAAGCCATTGCCCAAGGGCTTGTTTCTGCGGCTGGTTTAGACCGCAATACAGCAGTACAATTAGGATTACAAGTAGGTTTTAAGCTTCCCAGAAGTCGTGGTGATGAATTAGAAGCTGATGAACTAGGATTAAAAAATCTAATTAAAGCAGGATATGCACCCATCGGCATGGTTACTTTTTTTGATAAGCTGATGAAAGCTCAATCAAGTGGAGCTCCTCCTAGTTTTTTAAGCACTCACCCAGCTACTGAAGATAGAATAGATCGTCTAGAATCAATGATCGATCCTGCAACTGCTAAACAGGGTAATGGTTTAAATTCTCAGGCTTATAAAGCTAAAATCCAATCTTTACTATAAAATATTGATACCTAAAAACAAACTTACTCATTATCTCTATCTAGGGATAGAAATGAGTAAGTTTTAAAAAACTGCATTTACCCTCTACAGGGTTTATGGGATAAGATTTTTTTGATCACAAGTACCAAAGAGCGGTTAGGGACTTGTGGTTAAATAAAGTACCATTTAAAGTGGGGTGGACAAAACCGACAGATCGAGTTTACGAGAAATTCTCAAAGCATATTTGGCCCACCAAAAAATATATAAACTGGTATATTATTTATTTACCGAGTAGGGATGTTGAAAGCCCTCGGCTGAAGTCCGAGGGCTGGAAACGAGCGAACCGTTCAGGTTAGAACGGACGGCTGAAATGGGCGAATGGGATTCGCCCATCGCGTCCTCCACTTTTAACCGTCCCGAAATCATGGTATAATCTTTTTACTTAAAAGAGGTTTAAATGTACAGTTGCCAACAAGTTCTAGTAAGTCAACGGCGCGATTATTCAGGGGGAAATAAATTCGCCGAATCTCGCGCCAAAAATAACGACTTAATTAACATATTAACATTCTTGTGTGAAGAGTCTCATAAACTCACTAACCTGGGAATTTATTATGCTAGGCAGCTATATTTTAAAGCTAAAAAAGGAATAGGCAAGTTTGATTTAGAAAAAGAATACAAAGCGTCGAACCACTACAAAGTTTTATATTCTCAAGCTGCTCAACAAATATTAAGAACTATAGCAGAATCTTTTAAATCTTATTATGGATTAGTTAAAGCTTATAAATCTGGAAAGATAACAGATAAACCTAGAATTCCTAACTACAGAAAAAAGAATGGTTTGGCAACAGTTAGCTATCCCAAGCAAGCACTTAAGTTAAAAGATGGACAGATAAGAGTCCCATTGGGCAAGACTTGTAAGGCTTGGTTCGATATAGATAGCTTTAGTGTATCCATGCCTAGCAACCTTGATTTTTCTGAGCTAAAAGAACTAAGAATACTACCTCGAAACAAGTGTTTTTATTTTGAGTTTGTCTATGAAAAGCAAATAAAAAAAGCGGAATTAAATCAAAATAATGTACTTGGTATCGATCCTGGTTTAAACAATTGGTTAACTTGTGTTTCGTCTGTTAATACGAGCTTTATTGTTGATGGAAAGCAGATCAAATCAATGAATCGTTGGTACAACAAGCAAGTATCAACAATTAAGGAAAATAAACCACAAGGTTTTTGGAACAATAGATTAGCGACAATAACTGAAAAACGCAATAGACAAATGCGTGATGCTATTAATAAAGCAGCGAGAGTAGTAATAAATCATTGCCTAAAAAATAATATTGGAACTATTGTTTTTGGTTGGAATAAACGCAACAAAAATTCAATCAATATCGGCAAGAAAAATAATTCTGAGTTCGTACCTATCCCGTACCGACGACTCAAGGACAGAATTGCTCAACTATGCGAGCAATATGGAATTCAGTTTATTGAGACTGAAGAATCATATACCAGTAAAGCTAGTTTTTTAGATGGCGACTATCTACCTATTTATGGTGAAAAACCCGATGATTGGAAGCCGAATGGAAAAAGAACTAAGCGAGGGCTGTATCGCACAGCAATCAACTGGTATATAAATGCAGACTGCAATGGCGCAGCTAATATCATTAGAAAAGTAAGCAGAACGTTAGGCTTAGACCTTAGCCAACTGTCTAGGGGCGTTTTGACTCGTCCCCAAAGGATTAGCCTTTGGTCAGTTAATAAAGAAATAATGCGAAGCAATGTGGATTTATCCCATTGCGAAGCTTCCTTATTAGAATCCGCCCTCATTCATGGGGCGGAGTAGTCAATAATCCCTTAGTTCACTTAACGACATCTACTAAAGCTTCTGATTTGAATTGAATTGTACCTGAGCCGGAATAGCGATAACGCTCACCAAGAAATACTGATAATTTGATGTTGGTTTGATTAGGAGTAAAGATATACTTTACGGTACAAACCTGCATTTTATTTTTGAAATAGGCAATAATGCGATCGCCAATTTTAATATTTAAAGCTTGAATTTTCATCCTTTCACCTAAATTTTATTCTAAATCTTCCAAATCTTCTTCTCTTTCTAAATCAGAAATTGAGGTTTCAATAATGTATTCTATTTCTTCTGAAATTAATAAAGAAACTGCAATTAGCTTATGATTAATGACATATAGCCAAAATTAAACAGAAAAAGAACACTTTCGATCTTCTAGTAACGGATAGTCTGCTAAAGATATATAATGATAGGACTAAATATATTTTGATTGTTCATGTTGGGATTATAACATTTTTTTTAAAATCTTGCTCAAAACAAAAATACTTGATATAATCACCAATCCAAAAATTAGAAAAGAACTTTAGTGAGATGAAGCAGATTTGAGTTCTCCGCGCCTTAAAAGAGCGAGGATTCTAAGCAGATGTTGCTACCCGGTCTAAAGACACGCGGAGCAACGCTTACGATATGATTTAGATAGACTATCCAATCTATACCGTTGTGGGAGACTCAAAACTCCCCTAGCTACCTTGGCTAAATCTACATTTAGCTGTGTAATTACCTTACGAATAATATTACTTGAGCCGTTACAGTCAGCGTTAATTAATTGACCGCTATTAGTCTGATACAACCCCCTTTTTATCCTTTTTCCTGATGGTTGCCACCCGTCGGGTTTTTCGCCAACTGTAGGTAGCAAATCATCATCTAAGAAAGAAGCTTTTGAGGTATAACTTTCTTCAGTTTCAATAAACTTAATCCCGTATTGGTCACACAATTGAGCCAGACGAATTTTAAGCTTGGCTGTGGGAATCTGGACAAAATTCTGATTATTCTTTTTTCCTATGTTAATAGAATCTTTTTGTCTTTTGTTCCATCCAAAAACCACAATAGAAACATTGTTATTAAGACACCAATTTACGATCAATCTAGCTCCTTTATTCACATTATCTCTCATTTGACGGTTACGCTTTTCGGTTAAGTCTGCTAATTCATCATCCCAATAATCTTGAGATTTTCCTGTCTTAATTTTAGCAACACGCTTGTTATACCATTGATTTTGAGACTTCACTTTTTTGCCATCAACAACAAATGATTTACCAATGTTAGAGACACAAGTTAACCAGTTATCTAATCCATGATCAATCCCCAAAACATTAAGATTGGGGTCAATCTTTTTAAGAGCATCTTGACTATAGACGCATTCGAGATAAAAGCAGCGATTTCTCGGTAAAATACGAAACTCTTTTACCTGCTGATAATCTATGTTGCTTGGCATTGGCAACAGAAAATGGTCAATTCCAAACCAAGTTTTGATCTGCTTCCCTAAAGGAATTTTTAAGAAACCTTCTTTAGTCAATTTAATCCATCTTGCAGGACAGCTAACAACAGATATGCCTCCTTTTTTACGATATTTTGGAGGTCTAGGCTTTTGAGTTAATTCTCCTTTTTTCCAAAGGGATAAAAGTTTCTTGTAAGAAGTAAAAGATTCAACAACCTCATGTAATACTTGTTGAGCACAAGCTGACCTCATTGCTTGAAAATGAGGGTTGCTTTTTAAGACTGAATCAAGCTCATACTTACTCAAATAACGATCAGCTTTGAATAATATTTGACGACAATAGTAGATACCACAATTAGCTAACTTATTGGCTTCGCTACAGATAAACTCTAAGATAGCTCTTACATCATCATGAGGATGAATTAAAATTTGCTGGCAACCATACATAATTTTTCCCTCCTGTCGATATAATATATTGATTCAATGTTTTTGTCTGATAAGTAGTTACGGCTTTTTCTAAAGTCATAGTTCTCACTTTTCCAGATTGGGAATTAGCTTGGAATACTTTGTTATTAGTAATATCAAACCCAGTTAACCAACCACTTTTAGGATGGTAAACTCCTGTATCAATATCTAGCCAACCTTCACCTTGAACTAAATTTCCGGGTTTCACCTCTGGAAAGGTAAAGGTCATACTATGGCCGATGATAATTAATTTATCTTCAAAATAAGGTTTTTGAATATTGTGAAATTCTCCTCGAATCCAGCAAAAATGCTCTGAAGATTGTTGATTTAGAGATAAGTTAGGAGATAAGCCGGCATGAACTAAAAATACGTCTCCTAAATCTAAATAGGTTGGTAAGTCTTTCATCCAATTTAAATGTTGATAGGGGATTTCATTGTTATAACTAGCTAAAGTTGAACTACCCCCCGCTCTTAACCAAAAATTAAGATTTTCTGGGTTTATTTTGCCATAACCGATGGTAAATAGCAAAATTTCTTCATGGTTTCCTAAAACACAGGGATAGTCGTTATCTATCACAAACTGTACTACTTCTGCGCTTTTTGGTCCTCGATCTATTAAATCTCCTAAAAAATAAACCTCATCTTGTTTTCCTGGTGCGATCGCCTCTAATAATAACATTAAGGTATCATAGTGACCATGTACGTCACCAATAACTATTCTACGTTGGCTCATTATTGCTCAATTTTTAATCTTAATTTTATATATTCATAATAAAATTAATTGAAATTAATTGCTTAATCAGATGACTATTTCTACTAAAAAAATTAATATTCTTAAAACACCAACTCAAACTCCTTGGATAGAACAAGCTATTAATAATTTAGATGTTATTTTATTAGATCATTCCCATTGCGAAAGAAAAGCGGCGGGAGTCGCTTTAAATATGATGTTTCGCTATCCTTCTTATACGTATTTAATCCATCAGTTAACTGCTATAGCCAAAGAAGAATTAGAACATTTTGAATTAGTAAACAATTGGTTAGAACGTCGAGGCATAGCCCTTGCTCCTTTAAATTCACCTCCCTATGGAGCAGAATTAAAAAAGTTAATTCGTCACCAAGAACCGGATCGCTTACTTGATTCTCTCCTCATCTCAGCTTTAATCGAGGCACGCTCCCATGAAAGATTAGGATTATTAGCCGAGCATTGTCCAGAGCCTGAGTTAGCAAAATTTTATCATAGTTTAATGGCTTCAGAGGCCAGACATTATGGTATTTATTGGCTTTTAGCCGATTATTATTGTGAGAGAGAAATTGTGACAAAACGTTTAGAACAATTAGCCATAGCAGAAAGCAAAATTTTAGATAATTTATATTATCAACCAAGAATACATAGTTAACTTGAAGCTGTTATTAATTGTTATGATATTCATAAATATTAATTTGATTTTTTTATAGAGATACTATTATTAATATCTCTACATTAATTGATGATTAAGCTAGAACAAAATCTACCGTTTGTGTTCCTTCTGTTTCTGCTTTACCAGAAGTTAATTTTTTTCCATTAATTTCGACAGCAAAAGGAGTTGTACTTAATTCATCTAAATTATAGTCAGTTTTTTCTGTGGTATAACCCACACTAGCAATCATATCTCTACCTTGTTCTTTATAGAGAAAAGCTAACATTTGGTTTTTATTTTGTTTATTATCATAAGCCCAAATTACCATGTATTGTTTTCCTTCATATTCAAACACTTTGGGAGGACGATTAGGGACATAACGCCCCGGATTTCCAAAACTTTTATCTAAGAAATCTTGTACCGAACTAGGTTCAACAACTGCATAAGCAATTTCTTCTTTAGACTGAGGTTCTTGATCTCCCGAACTTTCAGCAACTGGCTCTTCTTGTTCGCGATTTTTAAAATAATCTACAGCCATTTTAGTACCAATCGCACCTACTGTAGCTATTCCTGCACCAACTAACAAATTTCTAAGTTTGCTCATTTTCTTTTGCTTAAAATACTAATAGTTAATTCTCACAAATATACCATAGATAATTTTCACCTACTACCTTCAAAAGGAAGATAATTTTTGTAACATTTCTTCGGTTAATTGGACGAACTTTTTAGCTCCGGGCGAACTAGGATGAGACATGACAACTGGAGTAAATGTATCAACTGCTTTAGCAACATTTACATCCATAGGTATTTGATTTTCAAATAATTTGTCTGGGCTAAAATCTTCTATTACTCTTCTCATTACTTGTTTATAATATCTGCCAAAAATATTAGTACCTGAAAGAATAAATACAATACCTAATAATTTTAAAT
The DNA here is from genome assembly GCA_964413275.1 of uncultured bacterium. GTDB lineage: Bacteria > Cyanobacteriota > Cyanobacteriia > Cyanobacteriales > JAABRE01 > JAABRE01. The sequence goes on from CAYPSO010000010.1 coordinate 19,022, forward strand.
CTACTGGTACTATATTTTGATGACTTGCTTTTAGTTTATTAATTCTTCTTTCTAACAGTTGAATACCGACAATAGATAAAGGTTCAGGACGAGCAGGAAGTAAATAAAAATCACTAGCAGCTATGCCACTTCTGGTTAATAAATTATATCCCGGAGCGCAATCTATAATAATAAAATCATATTGATTTCTCACTGATTCTAAAATATTTCTGATTAATCTACGCTCAAAATTATTCCAAACTATATCAAAATTTCCTGCTTTTCCTTCAGCTATTGCTTCTCCATGTAACATTTCTGATACCAAATATTCATCATATAATTCAATATCTCCGGGTAATAAACTCAGGTTTTTTATATCACAAATATTATCTAAAATCAAATCTGGTGTATTGAATTGTTTGCGATTATTGAACTGAATAAATTTATCAAGTAAATAATTTAAAGTACGTCCTTTTCTTCTGATTTTAGCAAACTCAAAAGGAGGCATTAAACTAAGAGTTGCACTGATTTGTGCATCCAAGTCAAGCACTAAAACTTTTTTATTATGATTTTTAGCTAAACAAGTAGCTAAATTAACTGTCAAGGTAGTTTTACCTACTCCACCTTTCATGTTGACTGTACTAATAACAATTCCCACGATTTCAATTTCCTCAAGAATACCAAAAAAATATAATAAACTATTCAGCGATCATTATCACTTCTCTAATGTTTAGATTTAATCTTTTGATAAAGATAGTAACTTTACTTAATAGTAAAAATAACTTTAACATTTAATTATTGAAACTTAAATATTAATCAAGGTAAAATAATTAATTATAATTTCAACTCGCTAGACTTAATTTTAATTTCTGAAGGGAATTCTCGCAAAACTAAAGTATAAATATCTGTAGGCATATCTATGTTAGCTGCTTCTAAAGCTTCTTTAACTGCTTGAGCAACTTTGGAAGTTGTTGCTAAAAAACCAGCCCTATGGGAATCTACCCAAAAGCGAATTTCTAAATTAACTGTACTAGCAGCTAATTCATAAACTAATACATCAGGTACAGGTATAGTTTCGACTTCTTTAATATTTGTTATTGCTTGATTTATTACTGCGATTGCCTCACTAATGTTTTCTCCATAATCAATTCCCACCATAACTGAACTACGACGACGAGGGGAAGCGGTATTATTAATAATGCTGGCTTGAAATACTTCCTGATTGGGGATATAAACTACCCTACCATCATAGGTTTTCATAGTCGTAGCCCGTAACTGAATTTGGGTAATAGTACCTTCATAATTATCGATTACAACTTGATCGTTAATCCGAAAAGGACGAGCAGCTAATAAAATCACTCCAGAAATATAGTTACTCAGAACATCTTTGAGACTAAAACCAATCGCCACGCTAGTCAAGCCTAATGCACCTAACAAAGCACCAAAATCTAATCCCATCACTCCTAGGGCAACGACACAACCAACTACCCAGACAAACCCATAACTGAGTTTACCAATCAAAAGTTCAGTAGTCGAATCCCCTTCTGTTTGTTTTGCCCAAGTATAAGCTGTGTAGCGTACGACTTTAGCAACAATCAAAGTAATACCAATTACCAAAATTGCTCCCACCAAAGAAGGTAAATTACCGATAATATCCCGTAGTAAGTCTCTTATCGTGGTGTAGAGACGTTGAGAAACGTCAATGGCTAATGGTGGTTTTTCAAAAGCTTTATTTAGCTGTGTAGCCCATTTTTGGGCTAATTCTGCGGTAGTTAAACCAAAATCTTCCGCATCCTGTTGAGTAACAGTCATTAAAATACGATTGTTAAGTCTCAAGGTAGCAATTTTACGAGGAGAATCAGGAGCAATTTCTACTTGGTTTAAGTTATTATTTTGGGCAATTAAACTAGCTATACGACGATTAATAATTCTAGCTCTTTGACTCGCATCAATCTGGGGCAAACTGCCAATTTGAAATATAGGGCGATTTCTCACCATTACATCAGCAAAATATAGCCCATCACTAGGAATTATCAGTGATTCAGATTCAGTAGAAGTAGGAAAATTTTCTTCCTCTTGAGTTAAGCCAACAGGTGAGATAGTCAATGACACAAAAATTGTCACGATTAGTGTCAAGGTAAAGTGTAATTGCGGCAGTTTCTGCGATCGTCTAAATAATAGATTAATTAAGTATGACATTAAATACTAATTTTTTTTAGATTAAAATAAAAACTTTTTTTATTTTCTCAAGAGTTTACAACTTAAACATTATTAATTTTATCTACCTAAAGATATAATTAACCAGTTAGTAGGTAAATAATAACCACGAACCACGAACTAGGAACTAATAATCTGTTTTTTATTTTCACTAATAATTGCAATACCAATACCTAATAGTAATATTAAAGCACTATAGATAACAGACATTGAAATAATTTCATCAAAAAGTAACCAAGCTAAAATACTAGAACATACTGGTTCAAATAAAATTGCTAAACTTACTAAAGTAGGAGAAATAAATTTTACTGCAAAATTAAAGCTAGTATGACCAATTAACTGAGGAATAATAGCCATTAGAATTAGGTATAAATAAACTAAACTAGGATAACCTAAATAACTGCTATTAAATAATAATGGTAATGGTAATAATATCAATGCTGCTGTAGTATAAGCAATGACAATATAACTTTTAAGACTTATTCCTTGTTGTTGAGCCTGCCTACCACAAATCAAATATAAACTAGCCATAAACGCACCAATTAAAGCTAAAATATTACCTAACATTGGCTTGCTATGTATTCCTATTATTTTTACCTCTCCACGAATTATTAAAAGTCCACCTAATAAAGCAATAATTATGCCTAAAATTGTTAATTTTCTTGGTTTTTCCTTAAACCAAAACCAACTTATAATTGTCACCCAAATGGGATTAGTTGTTACTAAAGTGGTAGAAACAGCAATGGAAGTGTAGGCTAAAGAACTAATCCAGAAAGCAAAATGAAATGATAAACTAATACCTGCGGCTATAGCATAATAATAAGCTTGGCGATCGCATTTTTCTTTACCTAAACTGCCCCACGCTGGTAAAATAATAAAAGCGGTAATAATTAAACGAGATGCAGCAATAAATAAACTAAAATCAACTCCATTTAAACCAGCTACTTTTTGACATAAACGGACAAAAATTGCAGCCGTAGAAACAGCAATTACTCCTAGACCTAAAATTAAATTTACTCGCCATTTTTTAGTTAACATATCATGAATAATTTACCAGATTTAACAATAGAAACCATTTGGAAAATAATAAAAGAAGAAATAGATGATAGCATAGTCAATCAATTGCTTTGGTATTATTTAGGGTATGTTTATAATGAAACCGAGAAAAAATGGGATATTAGTCAAGTTGCTGATGAATGGAAACAAGAATATCCAGAGCCTCCTGATTTTATTCTAAATCGACCTCCCACAGTTAAACTTACTCGCTCAATTCCTAAAGAAAATAAACAGTTATTAAAAGAAAAATTAGGTTTTCAAGGTTATAAAATAGGCGAATTTGGGCCAAGACAAACTCGCAGAGCTACTGCGGCAAATTGGTTATTAAGTTATATGATTATTAATGAATTATTAAAATAATAACTGATGTTACGCAGCTTAACGAGATTTCAAGAGTTTCAGCAACTGGTTTAGAACCAAATCTCAAGGGTTTCAGACCAAGAGTGCGTAACATCAGATAATAATTCGTAGTGGACTGTTTCAACTAAAATAGGGCAATAGAATTTTGATTATCTTTATGATTTGGTGGGCATTGCCCACCCTACTAATGCACACTTTTAACTGAAACAGTCCAGTAGGGTGGGTTAGGTGGCGATAAATATTGATACGTAGCCTAAATTTATCAAACCACCGTAACCCACCATTTAGATTTGTTGACACTTGGTAAAGCCCTAATAAATTTTAAAATGAGTCCTTACAATTGGTTAAATAAATCCTTAGAAACGATTCATCAAGCTAACTGGTATCGCAGCCCAAAAACAATTACAAACTTAACCGGAGCAACCGTAAAATTAGAAGGTCAAACTGTTATTAATTTTGCCAGTAATGACTACTTAGGATTAGCTGGAGATCAAAGACTAATTAAAGCAGCTTGTCAAGCAACCCAAGAATTTGGTACAGGTAGCACAGGCTCTCGTTTACTTACAGGTCATCGTAGCTTACATCAGCAACTTGAAAAAGCGATCGCATCTTTAAAACAGACAGAAGACGCATTAGTTTTTAGTTCAGGCTATTTAGCCAATATTGGCACAATTTCCGCTCTCGTTGGTCATAAAGACTTAATTTTAGGCGATATTTACAATCATTCTAGTTTAAAAAGCGGTGCTAAACTTAGCGGTGCCACAGTCATAGAATATCAACACCTTAACTTAAAAGACTTAGAAGAAAAATTACAGCAAAACCGCAGTCAATATCGTCGTTGTTTAATCACCACAGACACAGTTTTTAGCATGGATGGAGACATTTGTCAAGTACCCAATTTATTAAATTTAGGAAAAAAATATAATTGTATGCTTTTAGTTGATGAGGCACACGCCACCGGAGTCATGGGAGAAACAGGAGCAGGTTGTGTGGAACATTTTGACTGTACAGGTCAAGAAATGGTACAAATTGGGACATTAAGTAAAGCATTAGGCAGTTTAGGGGGATACGTAGCAGGTAGTGCCACCTTAATCGACTTTTTACGAAATCGTGCGCCTAGTTGGATTTATACCACAGCCCTTTCCCCCGCAGATACAGCAGCCGCTTTAACCGCTATTCAAATAGTTCAAAATGAACCTCAACATCGCCAACAACTATGGAATAATGTTAATTATTTCAGAAAAGAATTATTAAAGCTAAAAAACACTAACATTTTGCCTTCAGAATCACCAATTATTTGTATAGGATTAAATTCAGCAAAAGATGCCTTAAGAGTAGCAGAAAAATTAAAAGATCGTGGTATTTTTGCCCCAGCAATTCGTCCTCCCACAGTACCAACAAGTCGAATTAGAACGTCCTTAATGGCGACCCATAAAACCCAACAGATTGAAAAACTAATTAATTTTTTAACTGAATTAGACTAAGTCTTATTAATTTTACAGAGACTCTAGAACAAAATCTTGATAATTTATTAACAATTCCCTTGATATGAATATTTATTATTCAGCTATAATAAATATTTAATTATTGAATTGATTAATTTGAATGATTACTGTTAATCTTTCTTAAGAAAAATTACAAAATCGTTACTTTTTACAGAGAAGACTATGGGAAAACCGACCGGATTTTTAGAATATATTCGCGAATTACCTTCTGAAATTGCCCCAATAGAGCGTATTCGTAACTGGGATGAATTTCACCTCCATTTTCCAGAAGAAAAACTCAAAAACCAAGCAGCACGCTGTATGGACTGCGGTACGCCCTTCTGTCACACAGGGACAGTGATTAGTGGAATGGCTAGTGGTTGCCCTATTAATAACCTAATTCCCGAATTTAACGACTTAATCTATCGGGGACTTTGGCGCGAAGCCCTCGATCGCCTCCACAAAACTAACAACTTTCCCGAATTTACTGGTAGAGTATGCCCCGCTCCCTGTGAAGGTTCTTGCGTTTTAGGGATCAATAATCCTCCTGTAACCATTAAAAATATTGAATGTTCCATCATAGATAAAGGTTGGGAGAACGGGTGGGTTACACCTCAAATTCCTGAAAAGCGCACCGGTAAAAAAGTTGCCGTAGTCGGATCGGGACCTGCGGGTTTAGCAGCAGCCGCTCAACTGAATCAAGCCGGCCATTTAGTCACCGTATTTGAAAGAGAAGATCGCCCCGGTGGACTATTGATGTACGGTATTCCTAACATGAAACTAGATAAGCAAGAAGTAGTCTTGCGCCGTTTACAAGTGTTAGAACAAGAAGGAGTTAAATTTGTTTGCAATACGGAAATAGGTAAAGACATCTCCGCCCAACAATTACTAGATAAATTTGATTCCGTTATCCTTTGTACAGGAGCAACTAAACCGAGGGATTTACCCATTGAAGGACGGGAATTAAAAGGCATTCACTTTGCCATGGAATTTTTGACAGCTAACACAAAAGCAATTTTGAACCACAGCAACGATTACATCTGTGCTAAAGATAAAGACGTAGTAATTATCGGTGGTGGTGATACTGGTACTGATTGCGTGGGAACTTCCGTGCGTCATGGTTGCAAGAGTCTTACCCAAGTCGAAATCATGCCTCAACCACCCATGGAAAGAGCAGCTAATAATCCTTGGCCAGAATGGCCTAAAGTTTATAAAATGGACTACGGACAAGAAGAAGCAGCCGCCAAATTTGGTGACGATCCTCGTGTATATACCACCACTGCAACTAAATTTGAAGGAGACGAAAACGATAACGTTAAAGCAGTTCACACCGTTCAAGTTGAGTGGACAAGAGATGAACAAGGCAGATTTATTCCCAATCATGTCCCTGGTACAGAAAAAGTTATAGAAACTCAGTTAGTGTTATTAGCTATGGGTTTTCTTGGCCCAGAACAACCCTTACTCGACAGTCTGGGTTTAGAAAAAGACTTCAGAGGCAATGTTAAAGCAGATTATGGTAAATACGAAACCAGCATTCCGGGGGTTTTTGCTGCCGGTGACTGTCGTAGAGGTCAAAGCCTTGTAGTTTGGGCTTTTAACGAAGGTCGTGGAGTAGCCAGAGAATGCGATCGCCATCTTATGGGTGCAACTGAACTTCCCTAAATTTTAACTCCATTAAGCAGAGGCAACAAGGCAACAGTGAACCACAAATAAAGATAAGGTGGGCAAATTATTAACCATAATTGTTGTTTATAAAATTTAAAAATATTTGTCCACCCTACACTATAGAAGTTACCAAATTATCTAAAGAGGAAAAGTATTATGTCTATTAATCCTGAAAAAGTCTATGAAAATCTTAGCTTACTAGAAAAAGTTGACGTAGCAACCAGTGCATTATACAGACAACTAGCTCAGGAAATCTTAGCTAATCCTAAAGTTAGTTTAAAATGGCGCAATGCGATCGCCGAAAGACTTTATCAAGCCAATAATCGTTTAACCATGTCCAATGCCAGCGATAACGATAGTTATTAAAAGGGAATAGATGGGTGATGATGCCCACCTACAAAGTAAAGTTACAGCGTTTTTCAATTAAATAAACTACAAAAATTCAAATGTAGTGAAAAAGCGGATGCAGCGAATTCTGAGGTTTCCTCAGAATGCAAGCTGCACCAAGAAAGAAAACAGTCAGACCTAAAAAAATTAAAGAAAAAGTTGTCCAAAAAACCTCCTCAAAACCAACAGAATTAAACCACCATGATTCAGTAAGTAAATGAACTAGAGTAGATATAAGAGTTAAACTTATAATCCCCACTAAGATCAGCGTAACAATAACTTTTTGTCGAAGCCGCATATTTTTGACTCCTCAATAATTAAACTTTTAAATTCTTTTTTGATCTATTGCCTTAATAACTCAGAAAGTATTTCAATTGCATATTATTCTGTTAGGAAATCCAATTTTGATTCTCGATTCTTCGGTGAGCATTACCTTGCTCTTTAATGTTAACTCCTCTTATTACCAGTATAAGCTTTCACGAAAGTCTAGAATCAATAATTGATAGTTGATAGCTAATCGTTAAATATAATTAGGAAATTGAGAAATTTACAAATTCTGAACTTCTAAACTCCTAAACTTCTAAACTCCTCAAGTCTTCTTATCCCATACGGCATCTTAATAATAAATCATGCAAAGCTTGTTTTGCGGATGGTTCTTCTTGTAAATGGCTTTTTTCCCTTGCGGATTCTAAGAGTTGAGATAGGCGATCGCATTCTTGTTGATGAAAATTAAAATCTTCGCTTTTAAGAACGGCTTTTTCTGCACCTGTTAATTTAAGCTCGATTAAATCTTGTAAATAAGGTAGCTGAAATTCCTGATTGAGATTGATTAAATTAGCTTCAATTATGCCAGTTTGCATTAAATAAATTCCGGTTAATAAAACCCGATAAACATATAGCAAAGGTTTAACCCGTCGTGGTGATTCTTTTTCAAATAATTTCCACTGACTTTTAGCAAATCCTAAATAATGGTGAGAGTGATAGCGAGTAATACAACCTTTGGCAATTTCTTTAAGTTCTCGATATTCTGGGGTTTCATAGACAACGAGGGGAGAATATAACTGTTCTAAAACGTAACCGTTGCACTTGAGTAATAGGCCAAAAAACTTTTTAATGTCATGGGTAACTAAATCAATTTGTAATCCGTCACGCATTTCTGATACTTCAATGGTTTCTTCTCCTGTTTTTAGTCCAATCACTTCAGACAATGGTAATAAATGAACTCCTCGCAAGTCATAATCAGAATCAGGGGAAGGAAAGCCATATAAATGAGCACCACTAATGGTAATAAATAGTAGTGGATAGGTTTGTTGGGCAAGAATTTCAATAATTCGAGAATCTAAATTGTTCATAATTAGTAAAATTTTAGATTGTAGTGGACTGTTTCAGTTAAAAGTGTGCATTAGTAGGGTGGGCAATGCCCACCAAATCATAAAGATAATCAAAATTCTATTGCCCTATTATAGACAGTGTCTTAACCGACGTATTTCTTCTCAAGAGACTTTAATTCCAGAAGTCGAGGCTTGGGAACAAAAAAGAAATCACACTTCTTCTTCTCTCAATTGGCAGTTTATTACCGAAGATGCTTGTATCAAATTAACTAAATTATATCCGTCAATTTTAACTTGACAGACCACTACTTTGAAACAGCCCTGCCAATCTTGGGGGGGATTTAGGGGGCGAAATTATACCGACATTCAGCAACGCCGTTTTTTATTCTCCGTTGCCCATTTTAACTCGGAAACGAATATATCCGTAGGAGGTGCTAGTGGTAGAGTGCAGAAATAACACGAGAGTTTAAGTTAAACTGGTATCATCAACAAAAAAGAGGAAATCAGATGCGAGGACCACAGCCGATTCCTATTTACTTAAGCGACCGTCAACAACAGATTCTAGAAAAAATAGCCAAACGTCATGAAACATCTTTTTAACTAATCATATATACATTAATCCTCTCAAACATAGGTGTCATTTAAGCACTTTACCACTAGAGGCAATTGACACCGCCTTGTGGACTACTGTTGTATTGGTACTACGGTACGGTACGGCAATGTGGTTGTTACGAGCAATGACTAACATTTGTTGGTTATCAAGGTCAGCGTTAGTATTTTGTAATGTACCGTTATCAGCATCAATCTGACTACCTAAGCTTAAGCCACTCACAATAATATGACTTGCCCCACCGTCACGAATGGTGGTTTGATAGTTATTTGCTCCTGTACCTGCTCCCGTGTCTGGTGCATCACCATAATCGCTTATACAATCATATCCAGGGGAAATTCCAGGACTAGGATTAGCTGAAATATTAGTTGATAAACCTGTACCTAGTTGAGCATCAAAATTTGGAGTATAGCTATTACCGGCAGAACCAGTTCTACCGGGCAAACCACCATCTAAACCACCACTAGCAATTGTTACTCCGGGTAAGGAAGTAACAATAACACCAGCACCATCTTGTCCAGAACTTAAACCAGATGCACCTTGGGAGCGAATTGTACCTGTACCAGCAATACGGCCAGTTCTAATAATAACAATGCCACCACCTGCTGCACCACTACTATAAATCCCATTGTTAGAAGTTTGGTTTTGAGCTTGAACTGCTGTACCATCAGTATTAGTTGATCTATTTGTTGATTCACTACCATTATTTGTCGTACCTGCACCGCCACCACCGCCCATAAATAAGCGTTGTCCATTATTAATGATCCTCGTACTAAAAGCTTTACCACCAAAACCTCCAGTTGGTGATTGAGAACTCCAAGCTCGTCCACCTCGTCCACCACGGCCACCATTAGAACCTCCTCCACCACCAGAGTTTTGAGCGTTATTATTTGGAGTGCCATCTGTGCTTCCACCACCGGCATTACCCGGAGCACCACGACCATGACTACCATTGGGATAACCTTCTACCCCTGTATTAGTAAGTGTCGGAATTGTGGCAGGGTTGAAAGCAGCATTAAGATTAAAAGGATTAAAATAGTCAAGGACATATCGAGGTGTTCCTGCGATACCTTCTCCTTTAGAAGCATTAGTATTTGCTGTTGCAGGAGTACGATAATCCGTGTTATTATAACCTACAGCCCCTGTTAGTGTGCGACCTGCACCACCTCGAAAACCAGTTCCACTAGCTTCAATAACAACTCCTCCACCTAGGGTTAACTGTTGCGCAACATCAATCACAAAAACTCCACCAGTATTACCATTCCAAGCTAAAGGACGGCCTGGACTACCAGAAGATAAAGTTAGATTATTATACTGGGGAACACGAATAATTTGATAACTGCGGCGACCTTCGTTACTTGTGGCAGCAAAACTGCGATAGGTGTAAATTAGCCCATTACCAGCTCCTTGACCACGAATATTGATATTACTACCAGATACTCCTGTCACTGTTACAAATTCATAATTACCTGTATTGTTTAAATTTGTCCAACCACTTGCAGCATCTGAAGGTTGAGAAGCGGGAAAAGCTGGTACATCACCATTAGTATTATCACCATAAGCAGCAGTATTACTGCTGTTGAAATCAGCATCTTGCATCTGGATAATCAGAACCAAGTCACCCACAGCAATATTTGGTGCTAATACTGGGGTTTTAGTTCCTACAGTGATTGAGGTTGCACCTGAGTTTAAAGTAGGTGAAACTGAAGTAAAATAGGTGTTAATAATACCATTAACTGTAACCGAGCCATCTTGTCCGGGTACAGCACAAAAACTTGGCGCTGCTTGAGCGGGTAAAGGAACAAAAATATTTGGGTAGCTTACTAAAGCAATCGCCGTTATAACAGTGATTATAATTCTTAGTAAATGTTTTCTAATTTTCAATATCTTTGTTGGCATTTAAGTTATCCAAAATTTACATCTTCATAGATACTTTTAAAATTACCAGTAAAACCGATACTAGATAATTCAAAATCCTCTGTTTCTGGGGTATAATTTTGCAAAGTCCATAGGTTATCATTACTTCTTCTAAAAGATTCAATTCTTTGTCTTTTAGTATTAATTAAAACATACTCTTGTAAACTTTCTACAGTCTGATAATCAGCAAATTTATCACCCCGATCAAAAGCTTCTGTAGAATCAGATAAAACCTCAATAATTAGTTTAGGAAACTGCTTATAATTTGAGCTTTCTCGGTCTTTTGATTCACAAGTTACAAAAATATCGGGATAATAATAACAATTGCGTTGTTTAACTTGTAGTTTCATGTCAGAAATATACACTCGACAACCCGATCCTCTTAAATTATTGCGCAAGAAAACAAATAAATTTCCTGCAATAGTGACATGGGTATCACTTGCTCCGGCCATGTCGTAAATTTCTCCGTTAATATATTCATGTTTGGTACTACTTTTTTCCTCCATTAAAAGATAATTTTCGGGACTGATATAGTTGATTTTAGATGATGCGATCATGGTGTTTTTTCCTCAAGCGATGTGAATGGATAATTTGATACTTGTGCTAATCTTTACTAAATTAGTTTAAATACATTGAGGCAAAGAAGAAACAAACTTGAGTTTGGAATTAACTTGGCGATCTAAGCTCATCACTATGGCATTTTGAGCAGGTTCGGATGTACCATATTCGGGAATAGTTGCGATCGCACTGATTTTATCTCCCGATTCCAACACTAAATCTACTGCAAAACGACCTTTTTTATCTGCATAAACTTCGGTTAAATATTTATTTAAAGGTCCATGATTACTACCTGTTTCTTCTACTTGATAAATAGTAATTAAAGCATGAGGATCGGCAACTCCATCTATAGCAACTTTATTGTTTTTAAGAATAAATTCGTTACTTAAAAATCGAGGAGCATTTATCGCTGCATTTCCTGTATCTCGACGACGATTTCTACTATTTCTTTTCGGATTAATTCCGTCTCCAATTCTTGATTCATAAATACCTGTATTACGACGAGTATTAATATCTATACTTAATCCTTCTAAGTTACTAAATTGATTGTGAGAAATTAAATTGCGATCGCTTTGAGGATAAGCTGCAATCACTACTCCAGGGCCTGTTTGATAATTTATTTGATTATTAATAACTTGATGATTATTTCCCATTAAATAAATAGCACTACTCCTAATTCTTCTGCCATTTAATTTAATTTCGTTATTAGTAATAGTTACGTTACCTTGAGGTTTGAATAAATAAACACTACTGCCATCATTACCACAAATTAAGTTACTATCAATTTCTGTACTCGTAATGATTCCCTCTAATCTTATGGCATCTGGGATTCCAGCAATTCCATTACTCGTAATAATATTATTAATTATTTTAGTATTTTCGGCTTTGACTCCTGTTATAATAGCACTTCCTTGATGATGGGTTATATAATTTTCTCTGATGAGGGTATTGATGCTATTAAAAATATAAATACCAAAGGCAGAATTTATTTTAGGCAAATCATTATTTGGGGAAGTACCTAACCAATTATTTTCAATAATAATATTTTGAGTAGGTTTATTTTTTTCTAAATCATAACTTGTGCCTAATATATCCTGAAAATTATTATCATTTCTTTGTTTTCTAATATATTCGTAATTTGATAATTTTTGTGAAAATTCTTCAGTGTTCAAATTATGGGCAATTACAATATCTCCGGGGAGAGTTACCAAGGTTGTTTTATTTTTAATAGTAAAGCCATAAATACTTAATCCTTTAACTGTAATATTATCGGCAATTAAGGTTAAACCACGAAATATTTCTGTATTTTCTGCGGGAGTAATTGCTACTACTGGAGTAGGAATATTTTTCTCAGAGATGGTATATTTTGTAGCATTATAACCAGGATTTGTCGTGCCATCAATTATTACTGGTTTTGCTATAGGAGGTAATATATTTCTTAATTTAATTGTGGTTTCTGGAGCTATTAAGTTAAATTTAATCCTAGAAGGTTGGGGGCTTTGTACTAAGGTAATTTGTTTTTTTTCTAGCTCGCTTAATTGGTTGATATTTAAGGTCTGATTAATAATTGCGATCGCTTCTTTTAAGGTTAATTTATCGTCAGGAATAATATCACCATCTTGATTACTATTAACTATTATTTGATAGTTTTGGTCTGAGGGAGTTTCAGCTTGGCTAAAGCTAGGATAAGTTTTTAAGTTGGTTAAAAATAGAGCTGAAAATAATAATAGTTTTAAATGTTTGTTTATCATTTTTTTATATATATTGTTATTCTGGTTATAGGTTGTTTTTTTACTATAGCAATAATTTCTTAGTTAGAAACATAACATTTTTTGTGAACCGCAGAGAGAAGAGAGAGGAAGGAGAGAACAAAGAGAGGAATGTTCATAATTTTTTTATTAATTATCATTATTTTTAGTTTGATTGGTTTTGGGATTTTCAACATTTTCTTGATTTTTTTGTTGCCAAATAGAATCCTCCTCGGTAGCTTTAGAAGTTAATAATTCTTGTTGTTGAGGTGGTACTGGTTTTTGTTCTCCAAAACCGTCCCATAATCCGTTAAGTTTTACTGTTACACCAATATATGGGCCTCCTGCACTACGAGTACCTGTAAAGTCTGCATCGTCAACTTTACCAAAACCATATCCCGCATATAAACGTAATTCTGAGGTAAGATAATAGCCAAGCTCAGCGAGAAAACCAGTTTCTGTATAACCAGCCGAAGGTTGACTAATCATGCGAGCTTCGGCGACGACATCCCAGTTGTAACCTAAACGATAACTAGCTCTCAATTGTCCTAAATGAATTTCGCTGTTAGCAACAAAATCATCCGCTAAATAGGTGGTACTAGAGCGAAAGGCATATTTACCATAAAATTCCCATCGCCAATTAGGTGTATAAATTCCTTCTAAGGATAATAAGTGGTCTTCTGAACCAGTACCTATACCAAATAAGATGGTATCGGGAATGGTATTAGGGTTTTGGCGAAACTCATATTTGAGTAAACCGTTGAAACGGTCGTCATTAGGGTTGCGATAAGCTAAACCTACTTTTAATTCTCTACTTGTACCTAAATCTTCTAAACCCTGGTTCGCCACATCAGACTGTTGATAACTAAATAATCCTTGTAAGGAGGGCGTAATTTTGCCATTGGCATTGGCAGTTAAAACTGTATTACTACTTTTAGAAGAGTCACGGTGTTCAAAACGTATTGATGCACTAAAGTCAGGATTGTCAGTATAGTTTAAACCGACACTATAGCTATTACCATTGGTTAATTGTAATGCTGAAGCACCTTGGCCAACAGCATAGGGTTGTTGAAAGGGTTTACCGCTTCCTGTGTAACCAAAATTATTAGTAAAAACTCTTTCATAGGCAAATTTCATTTTTAATCCGGGGGCAATTTTCCAATCTTGCTCTAGGCCTATTGCACCTCGGCCAAGTAAACCACTTTCACTATTTTCAAAGGAATATCGTCCTTTAAATCTAGTGTCTGAACCTAGTTTATAATTAGTGTCAAGGTTAACACGGGTTAAAGATTGCCCTTCTAATGGGCCACGGGTAAACCACTGTTGTTCGACTCCCAAAGTGACCCAATCGGCAATTTTCCAATCTAAACCAATGCCTGTACGATCTGAAAATACCGTATCGGCATCAGCAATTATCGTAGTTTCATTAATTGCTTTAACAGTGAGATTTTTAGTAATAGGATAATCTATACGGGTACGTAATTGTCCTGATTCGCTGTTTAAGTTACCCGGACTCATTCTATCTTGACGAGAACGCCAAATAAAATCAAGGTCTAGATTCGCTTTACCAATTTTTTGATCGATGTCCGCACTAAGAGTAGTTAAACTATTATCAACTTCACTACCGGGGATAAAGCTGGTTGTAGGATCGAGAAATTCTTCAATCTTGTCTAAAGGGCGAGGCACAACACCAAAATTGTCTTCACGATCATATTTTAAGCTTAAAGCCGTATTTTTAGAAACTTTAGCGGTTATATTAGCACCGTAGCGGGTTTGTCCGGGGACAAAGCTAACGGTAGCATCGTTAGAAAATCCCGCATCCGCCGTTTTATAATAGGCTCTAGCTCGAATATTATTACCGATATCCGCTTCTGCTTCAAATCTATAGGCATCTCCTTTAACATAGCCATTAAATTCTACGGAGTTTTCTGAGTGGGCATATTCACCAATAAGACGGAAATCTTTACCGATGGATATTTGGGTATCAAAACCATAGAGAATAAAATCGTGATCTTCTTTATCTTCCTGCCAATAGGTCGCTCCTAACCATGTTTCTCGATCTGGTTCTCGGTTAAAATGGTAGCGAGCTCTTCCTGCAAATATAGTATTGTCGTTACCTGGAGATTCATATTCGTAGGTGGTGACTATTTTACGAATTAAAACATTACCTTGTCTATCGGTGCTTGTTCTTAAAATAGGCTGTCTAAATTGTAAACTACCGCGATCGTAATCTATTTCATAATCGGCATCCCTTCTTAAAAGAGTGCGCTCAATAACTGTGCCGGGGCGATTTAATTCTTCTAGTTCAATATATACTTCTTCTGAACCTGATTTGAGCAAACGACGGGAAAGGAAATATAAACCACTTGTGCCATCTGGAGCAATGGAATCTCTTTGAAAACCATCAACTTGATTCGCAAATAAACCACTTAACTGTAAATTACCCAAATTGTAATTAAATTTCGCCCCATGTAGTGAACGAGAAACAGCAGAAAATTCTTGGTTAGGGGTGCTAAATTCTTCGGTACGATAATCTCCCCACATCACATAATCGGGATCTGCATTTTTAATCTGGGGACTACGCTCTAAACGCAAATAGAGTTGATCTGTGGAAGGGGCTATTTTTTCTATGCTAGAGTTGTCGCCATAGGTAGGATAATCATATTCTGAACTCTGATAAGTGCCAAAAAGACGATTATCGCAGTCACAATCCTTATTTATACTGCGATCGCTATTAAAAGCTGCTGTATATTTCCATTCTCCTAAGCTACCTGTAGCAAATACCGCAGAAGTAACATCAAATTCTAAGCTATTATCTTCGTCACGGGGTAAATAATTTTGATAAATATCATGGTAATTTGTACCCCTTGCCCCTAAACGTAGATCGATATAACCAGTTAAAATTGGATCGTCTCTAAGTTGAGTGGAAAATAACATTTGAGTAAAACCCTGATATTCTCCACCATTGGAAATAGCACTAATTCTAACTTTTTCTGCATCTAAACCTGACTTGAGTTGAGCGGAAAATTCACCATCAATGGATTTTACCTGAAATCCTTCTAAATTAGGATTGGCATCCGCACCAATAAATTCTCCACTACTGGTAAACAGAGTAACGGTAGCATTCCACTTAGAAGTACCGCCATTTTTATCAATAAAACGACCGTTAATTGTGGCGCTAGAACGACCATCTGCGGGAATCCTAGATTCTACTGTTTTGATTTCTAGTTTGGCAGGTAAACCCGGTACATTAATAGTGATGCTAGTTTCTGGGCCATAAACACCATTGAGATTGGCACGAGCAGTGATAGTGTTTTTTCCTTCTTTAAAAATGACTCCGTACCAAGTTTGAATTAAAACTTGATTTTCAGAATCTTCTTCAATACGACCAATTAAGCTAGAATCAACTAATTTACCATTAACTAATAAATCTACAGTTGCACCTAGTGGCGATTGAACGATAACACTACTGGAAATACCAGTTAAAAACTCTTCATTTTGAGGAGTTACAATTTTGACTTTTGGCCCTTCTTGTGGATTAACTTCATTGTCGGTGGAAAGAGGTATGTTTTCTGTGGGAGATTCTTGAGGGGAAACAGGTATATTTTCTGTAGTCGGATTTTCTTCTTGAGCAATTAGGGTAGTTTCTGCCCCCCTTAATCTCCCCTTAATCCCCCTTTGGAAAGGGAGGGGGGAACTCGAATTATAGTCTCCTTTAAATTCACTAATAAATTTTTCTTCTTGAAATTGCTGTAAATCATCGTTAATATCAGCAATAGTTGTGTTTGCTTGAGCTACATTTGTTCCGACTAAACATATTAAACTAGCAATGGAGACGACAGTAAAACATTCTTTTCCAATTCTTTGTGTTAAGGGAAAGAGACTAAAATTGTTATTATTTTTTTTCATGGTGCATTCTCCTCCCCAAAAGCAGGAGTTACTGCAAAGTTCATTTTGACAATGCTTCCGGGAGCTAAACGCACCAGTCGAGATTGACTATTTTTTTCGATGAAGCGAAGATTAGGGGCAAGGGCATAACCCGGAACACTGGTTAAATCTAGGACTCCAGTATGATACCCCGGTAAAATATTAGCGACAGTAAATAAACCATTTTCATCAGTGCTAATTCTATTACCATCTTCTAAAAAGATAATTGCATTAGCTACTCCGGGTTCTCCGGGTTGTTGTTCGCCATCGAAGTTTTTATCAACAAATACTCGGCCGATAATTGTGCCACAGTTAGCCACAATCCCCGGTTCAACATCTAAGGTATGAATTGCAGGCCCATCATTGAGAGTTAAACCGTTATCTAGCCGAGTTGCCGAAACATTAGCTAAATTTTTACCACTACCCCGTAGGGAATCCGGTGTAAGTTGGGCGGCATAAACAAGGGTAAGAGTTTCTCCGGTTTCTAAAACACCGTTATACACAAAGTCCACATCTTGTTTATTGGTGCTAACTTCTAAATCAATTATTTCTTCGCCAACGGCGGCTTTAACTGAATTTTCTAGAAAACGGAAACCCGCAGGTAAAATATCAGAAAGCTTAACAGTTTCTATATCACTAACAGATAGATTTCTGACGATTAAACGGTATAAAACCGTATCTCCGGGTTCTGCGTTGGCTCTATCCCCTGTTTTATCAATTCTGATTTCTTGCTCTTCACAAATACTTGCTCCTAAATCTAGTACCCCAATATCCAAGCCAATTCTGTCTGCATCCTCCACAAGAACGATTTCCCCAGTAATTTCTGTTCTTTGCAAAGGATCGGCAACACTGATTGGCTTACCATCTAAAGACCTTGCCGTATATTGAACTATATTATCAAAAGTCTCACCAATGGTAATTTTAATACGACGCTCATCATAGATAGAATCTTCGGGGGGTTTAACTATTAAAATATATTCTCTACCTTTATCAAGTTGCTGCATACTTTCATCAAAAAGAAAGCTATATTTGCCATCATCTTGATTGGTTAGGAAAAAAGGATTAGAATTTTGAATATTGGGTTCAATACCTTTAGGAATAGCATTATTAGGATCGTCGGGTAACTCAGTTGTGGTTAACTCTGTTAAACTAGTTATCTCTGTGGGAATCACAGGATCTACATCAAATATCCCTACCACAAAACCTCGATAATCTTCTAAAAGTGCGCCTCCACAACCACTAATTTGTCCAAAGGGATCTGTTAATGGGTCTAAAACTGTAATTAAACTTAGGGTAGGAGAAGTAATAATCGGCTCGTTTTCACCATTAGTACAATCTGTGGCTAAACCAAGACTTAAGGAAGTAGATGAAACGGTGGATAAGTTACCAACAGTGGTGATGGCAACGATTTTTACCTGTTCTTGAGGTTGTAAGACTAATGGAGTACCTTGCTCGGTAATATCACCTTCAGTAATAACTTCTCCTGTGGAAATCTTACTTTTTTGGTATTTAACGGCAACTATTTGACCAGGGCCTTCTAAACCAGTAGATTGTAAGGTTGCTGCATTGGGTAAATCAAGGGTTGCTTGAGCTAAACCTTGATTAGCAAAAACAAACTCATAATTAACCGTATCTCCCTGGGTGATACTAGAAGCTCCTCCTTCACGAATTACTTTTAATTCTGACTCTAGTAAGGTTTGGTTAGCTTCAAGACTGTTAACTACCTCAGTGTCTAAACCAATAGTAATTGAAGCAAATATATCTTGTCGGGCTTGCCAAAAGGAGCTTGTAGCATTAAGTCCAGTAATAGTGTTTAAAGCTGTTGCCCTAGCGTTTTGAGCTTGTTGTGTATTTAAACCTAATACTTTTAATGTCTCAACAGAAGTATTACTAAGAGCGATTAAAATATTATTGGTTGAGATTTGATTAGCTAAATTTGCTTTTTCTGGGGGTAAAGCGGAGGTTATAGCAGCAATTACTTGACTTAATCCCTCTTCTATGCTAGTATTTTCTGATAAAGTTAAAAAGCGAGCGATCGCCGTATTAATTACTGTTTCTCTTTCTGTACTGCTTAATTGCTTTAAAAAAGAATCCTCAAGTTCTGCTTCTAAAGCATCAGCAATAGTTCCTACTCCTAAAATTAAGTTACCTTCAGCATCAGTAATATTATTTTTAGCTACTTTTAAGTTAACTTGTTTACCGATAAGCTGATTACTAAGGGAATTACTTATTCCAAAATACTTTTTATCAGAAACAGAATACTCATAACTGGCATTATTAACTAACTGAACTTTTGCATCGCCTACATCCGCCTGACATTGTAAAGCAGTCTGAGCAAAACTCGGTAAAGGTATCAGAGCTAAAGCCAAGGGTAGAGAAGTTACAGCTAAAGCTTTTACCAATTTATTTAATTTGAATGATGGCATGAGCTTTAACACTTTGATTAACTCCAGAATAAGTAGTTCGTAGTTAGTGGACTGTTTCGCATTTGCTGACGCAAACGTAGTTAGAAAGCTAAAAGCTAAAAGCTAATCGCTAAAAGCTAACTATTAACTATCTAACCCTGACTTGATAATTAGCTTTGTTTTGAGTAGGATCGCTATTATCGTTAGGATCGACATCACCCAATTGAACACTAATTTCATCAACAATGGAGGTAGCAGTAATTTCTGAGGTAATTTCAACATCTATGTAATCACCAGAAGCTATCAGAGCGTTAGTTCTTTGATAAGCTTCGTTAACTGTAACAGGAGTAAAATTAGCGGTTATATCAGTACCAGCACTATCTTTTACTACTAAACTCACATCCGCAGCATCTACTGATAAACCTTTTAGGTAAGCTGAATTTTCTAAGGTTGCTTCTGTGGGAATAGCTATGTGAGTGCTATCGTTACCTGTATTAGTTACCCTAAATTTAAAGGTTACTATGTCGTCTTTATCATAAGAATCACCATTGGGATCGTCAACACCATTGGGTACGACGATAATACCAGCAACTTCAGCTACGGTTACTACGACAGTGTTAGATTCGGCGTTAATTACATTGCCTTCATCGTCTGTATAGGTAGCGGTAGCTGTGTTACTAATGGTAGAGCCGGCATCAGGCGTTGTCTGAGCGTTGGCTATCAAGGGCATTCCTAATTGAAATAAACTTGCTGTAGCTAAGGTTGAGCCGACAAGTGAGCGAACATATTTTTTCTTTTTAGAATAAGATTTTTTCATCTATATTTTTTCTACTTCGAGATAGGTTATTGTATTTGTTTGATTTTTTGTTAGTTGTTTTTGATTTATATAAATCTAGTACAATAACAATAGATTAAGGAAAATCTAAAATAAGTTTTAACTTATTTGTTTACCTGTTTTAATACAATTTTCACATAAACCTTTTACCGATGTAATCAGGCATTTTACTGAATATTTTTTAGATAAGTAATTAAACTTACTTATGCACTTCATTGATTTTGTTTAGGTACTTACGTATTTTTTCTTATTAATTTTAATCAGCTTCAAAATTAGGTTGATTCACTTGTTTAAAGTAAAGTAACTAGATATTATTTCTATAGCCTGCTTAACTCCATCTTCTGCTTGAATTTTTTGTGCAATTGCATTTGCTTGTTTTGCCATAGTTGGATCCCTCACTGCTATTTTTATTGCTGTTGCCAAATCCTCTACGGTTAACTTTGCTTTAGGAATTGGCGGTGGACTTGTTCCCAATTTCATCACCCTGTCGCCCCAAAACGGCTGATCGCTAAAGAAAGGCACAATAACAGACGGTACACCAGCTTTGAGAGCCGCCGAAGTTGTTCCTGCCCCACCATGATGGACGATCGCAGCCATTTTAGGAAATAACCAATCATGGGGTACTGAATCTAGCAAAAATACATGATCTGGTAAATCAGTTTGGGTAATGCCACCCCAACCAGTGAGCAAAATAGCCCTTTGTTCTGACTGTTTGAGAGCAGCTAAAATAAGCTCAGTAAGTTGGAGAGGTTCACGTTCGCTCATGCTACCAAAACCAATATAAACAGGAGGCGGCGATTCCTCTGCTAAAAAATTCAGCAACGACTCCGAGGCTTGCCAATCGACTGACTGTTCTAGAAACCAGTATCCAGTAACGTATAAACGATCGCCCCAGTTTTTTGGTTTGGGTACGACTATGGGACTATAGCCATAGAGAACGGGCGTATTAGCACGATTGAGACGACGATAGAGCGTAGCAAAGGGAACTGCCGGGAGATGTAACTGGGATTTGCGAAACTCATTTAGCGGTTTACTAAACACTAATCCAAACGCTTCAGTTAGAAATGGATAACTCCATTGATTTAAAAGACGACCTAAACGCAATGTAGGCGGTACAGAAGGACAAGCAAAATCTGGATTGGCACTTATGGGAATTAAAGAAGCTAGGAAACACGGTATTCCCAAGGCTTGAGCAATATCATATCCCCAGATTGTCAAAGTTGTGAAAATAATCCCATCACTATCTTGACAAATCTCCCAAGAATTTAAAATTCCCTGAGCTACCAGAGGGCGAACTATCTGAGCATATCGCTGAATTAACTGGATTGGATTTTTGCTCTCCAACATTTGCCGCCCGGCTTCACTGGCCATTATTGCTTGTACATCATCTGAGATCGAAGCAAACTCCAGTCCATATTGTTGTATCATTCCTTCAAAGGTATCGTGGGTAGCAATAGTAATCTCAAACCCAGACTTTTTTAACCCCAAACCAAGGGCGATGAAGGGTTGAACATCTCCTCGCGATCCGGTTGTCAAAATAGTAATTTTCACGATTTTAACCTCTATGAAGTTTCTCTATCCTTAGCTACACAATCTCTGCTATTTTTCCCAGTAAGTTTCACATTGCTTATCTATATTTTTTTAATTAGATTGAGTAGAGAATTTTCATTTTCAAATTTTTTGCCTATTTCTGCTACTAATGGTGCAACTATGTTAGAACCAGTAATGGTTAATTTTCCTTCTTTTGTCCCTACTGTGAAATGTTGAGGAATACCTTTAAGCCAAAAGCGTACTTCTTGCACAGATTCTACTCAAAACCATTATACTGGCTTTGTATCCTACCCAAAAAATAGCCAAATCTTGAATAATTTTATAAGCTACTCTCCAAAGAGTGAGAAAATTAGGGTAATTAAAAAGTCAGATTTTGTTCTCAAGCCCTATATGAAGAGCAACAACTTTCGGGCAATTTATCAAATCCTAAATACTGTTTTACCTTACTTCTTTTTGTGGTTTCTGGCAGTTAAAGCTGCTCCAATTTCTCCTTGGCTTCTTCCACTCATCATGGTTTTGATGATACTTTTTTCGCTACGTTGTTTTTCTTTAATGCACGATTGTGGACATTATTCGCTCTTTCGTTCAAAAAAGCTAAATCGGATATTCGGTTTTATTCTAGGAGTTATTAATGCTATTCCCCAATATCCTTGGTCAAGAGGTCATACTTACCACCATAAAACCAATGGTGATTGGGAACGCTATAGAGGCCCATCTGCATTGATTTCAACTGAGGAATTTATCAAACTTACGCCTCTGGCTCAGAAATATTATGAATGGCTGAGACACCCATTAATGCTCTTTCCCGGAGGTTTTTTCTACCTAGCTATTAAGCCAAGACTTGCTCTCATAGCAGGAATTTATGATTTTATTGGTCATCTGTTCACTTGCTTGAAGAAAAATTCTTCTATGAGTCTATCGCAAATTATCTCTTCTCATAAGTCTAGAAATTGGTACACAGCAGCAGAGTTTTGGGATTTGTTCTTCAATAATATTTGCGTTGTTAGTAGCTGGATTATCCTTAGCTATTTCCTTGGAGCAGGATTTTTCTTAAGTATTTACTCAATTACTTTAACTTTTTCAGCCGCCATATTCATTTATGTTTTCTTTGTACAGCATAACTTTGAAGGTTCTTATGCCCACAAAACGGATGGTTGGGATTATTTACTTGGAGCTATTGAGGGCAGTAGTTATTTAAAGTTGCCAATGATTCTTCAGTGGTTTTCTGCAAACATCGGGTATCATAATATTCATCATCTTTCTGAAAGAATTCCTAACTATAATCTTGAAGCTTGTCATAATGTAAATATTCATCTTCTCTCAAAATCAAAAACACTTCGGATTGCAGATATGATTGATTGCTCCAAATTTATTCTTTGGGATTCTGCTTCAAATAAACTTGTATCAATTAAGGATATTGCCAACTCAAGAATCAGTTAATCGAAAGCAATTGCCGGTTTTCTTTTAAAATGATAATTACTTAATTTTGAGAGGATACGCTTGAAGTATATTACACAAAAATGATCGACATAATATTAATAGCTTTAGGTGGTGGGATTTTAATGGGGTTGACAACAGCCCCTTTTAATATGTGGTTTTTAGCTTGGTTTGCTTTAGTTCCTTTATGGATAATTATTGTTAAAAATAACTGGCGAGAAAATATATTAATTTCTTTAGCTTGGGGAGCAGGTTATCATGGTTTAGCTTTATTTTGGATTACGGGTATTCACCCAATGACATGGATGGGAGTACCTTGGCTTGCTTCATTTTTAATTGCTATTTTGGTTTGGCTATTTATTACTTTTTGGGGGGCATTACTTGTAATAATTTGGTCATTTTTATTTAAAATTTTATCTCATAAAAATATATTTATTAGAATTTTATTAGGTATATCTTTATGGTGTATTTTAGAATATATTTGGAGTAATGGCGATTTATGGTGGACGAGTTTATCCTTTACCCAAAGTCCCTATAATTTATATATTTTACATCTAAGTCAAATTTCTGGCCCGACTACAGTAACGGCAATTATTATTTTAATTAATGGTTTAATTGCGGAATCATTTTTACAAAAAAAATATAGCAAAATTTTTTTATTATCAGCATTAATAATTTTATTATCAACTCATATTTTGGGTTATTTAATATATCAAAAACCTATTGTCACCTACTCAACAGATAAAATAAAAATAGGGATTATTCAAGGCAATATTCCTAATACTATTAAACTTTATCCTGAAGGTTGGCGGAAAGCAGTTGAAGGTTATACAACTGGATATAAAAAATTAGCTAGTGAAGGTGTAGAATTAATCTTAACTCCCGAAACTGCATTACCTTTTTATTGGAATGATTTAGTAGAAGGTAATGACCTATTTTATCAAGCAATTAAAAAAGAAAAAATTCCTGTTTTGGTAGGAGCATTTGGCAAGGAAGGTAAGAGTTTTACTAACAGTTTATTTATGATAAATAGTAATGGAGAAACCTTAAATCGTTATGATAAAGTTAAATTAGTACCATTAGGAGAATATATTCCCTTTGAGAAAGTTTTGGGTAAAATAATCGATCGCCTTTCACCTTTAGATAGCCATTTATTACGAGGAAATAGGGAGCAAATTATTGATACTCCTCTTGGTCAAGCAATTGTTGGTATCTGTTATGAATCTGCATTTAGCGAGCATTTTCGCCGTCAAACTGCACGGGGAGGAGAGTTTATCATTACTGCTTCTAATAATGCCCATTATAGCGATGTAATGCCTGCTCAACATCATGGCCAAGATGTCATGAGGGCAATAGAAAATGATAGATGGATTGCTAGAGCAACTAATACTGGTTATTCTGCCATCGTCGATCCCCATGGAGTTACTTACTGGATTTCTCAACTTAATAAATATGAGTTACATATTGATAATATTTATCGCAGAAATACGCAAACTTTATATGTTAAATATGGCGATTGGTTAACGATATTTTTCTTAGTTTTAACAGTTATTTTAACTACTAAAATTTTATATTCATAAAAATTTTTTCATTTGCATTACAAGGTTAATTCAAGTTAGGATCGAAATAATTTTTTTGTTACATTGGGCATTAAATTTTTATAAAATATCTTTAACTTTTATTTCACAATCAGGGAAAATTGTTAGATCGATCTTGTCATCTATTTGATAATTAGTAATATTTTTATACAACTTACCTTGGGGATTTTGATATACCTGAATTATATTTTCATTAATATTAATTAACCACATTTCTGTAATATTATTTTCTGCATAAAGCGGTATTTTTATTTGGCGATCGTATTCTATACTCGTATCAGCTACCTCAATTAATAATAATATATCTTCAGATTTAGGATGTTCTGTAGCGTAAAAATCAGATTTGGGTTTTAATAATACAACATCTGGTTGTGGTTGAGAATTATCATTTAATTTAATAGGATCTTGAATACCTAAAATTACCTTATTACCCAATTTTTGAGCAAATAATTGATTTATTTTTTTGACGCAACTTGCGTGTTTGAGTCCTACGGGCGACATTTTAATAATTTCTCCTCTGATTAACTCTACTTTATCCTGAGCTTTAAGAATACCAATTTCTATCATTTGATGGTATTCGGCAAGGGTATATTTCTTAGTAGATAAGATTAAAGATGTCATAGTTTTTAAAACTCCCTATGATAGGGTTCCTTGTGTTTTTGCTTCTCCCAATATTTTATCCTAAAATTCAACCAAAATTTACAGGTAATAATGGTAATAAAAGAGTAACAAAATAGTAAACTAAAGGTGCGGTAAATACATAACTATCAGTACGATCTAAAATACCACCATGCCCCGGAATTAAATCTCCTGAATCTTTAACCCCTGCATCTCTTTTCATCATTGATTCAGTTAAATCACCCAGTAAACTGGTAATTCCTATCAGCATCCCCAGAGTAATACCGCTAATTTGCCACAAATTCCAGTGTAAATACCAAGCACCAAATTCTGCGACACTCAAGCTACCAATAACACCAAAAATAGTACCTTCAACCGTTTTTTTCGGACTAATCTGAGATAATTTAGTCCGTCCTAAAGTTTTTCCCATGATATAAGCACCAATATCCGCCGCCCAAATACAAGCCATTGCTAAAACAGTAATAGTTAAAGCAGGGGGAAAACTACTTGGGTCTGTCCAATTTGTGGGAAAATAACCATTAAGAGGTAAATTACTAATATTTTCTAAACCTACTCGTAACCTAATCCAATAACTAGGTAAATAACCACCATAAAATAAACCTAAAATTGAGCTAGAAATATCGGCAATACTAGCAATTTTTGGCTCAAATAATAGGTAAAAACAAATAAAAGTTCCAGCTATAGCAAACATTGCATCTGTAAAAGATGAATTAATGCTAGTAATAATGATTAAAATTTGGGATACTACCAAAGTGCTTTTAACTGCTGGTTTAGTGCCTTTAGCTTTTACCAGTCGAAAATATTCTAATTGTCCTAAAAATACTAATACACTAATGCCAATAGTAAAATACCAACCACCCAAAATCAGCATAACTAAGGCGATAGCAATGGCAATTATGGCAGTTATAATCCGAGTCCAATTCATAGACTAATCATAATAAAGTTTAGAAATAGGTTAAGAAAGCCTTATGACAGATTAACATTGTTTATGCACTTAAATAAGCACAATTTTAAGGTTATATTTTTTCACCACTTAAAATAAAAATAGGATCGACTGCGGCAAAAACCTGATGACGGCCTCTGGTTTCGAGACGGTTAACTCCTGACTGTACTACTTCAATGTTTCTAGCTTGTAATTGGGCTAAACTTTCTGAAATAGCATAAAGATTTGATAAATTACCTGCTGTGGCAACTATTCTGCCTTCGGGCTGTAAATAACTCCAAATTTCTTTTAATATTTTCTTAATTGGTTGTCCTCCCTCAATACAAACCCGATTGGGTAGAGGAGATAAATCTTGCAGACATTCTGGAGCATTACCTTCAACTATTTTTACATTCTTAACTCCAAAGCGATCGCAATTATGCTGAATTAATGTAGATACCTCTTCATCCCTCTCAATGGCAATAATGCTACTATCTGGACATAGCAAGCCCAATTCTACAGGTATTGTACCAGTTCCTGCACCAATATCCCATAGCACAGAGTTAGATTTCATTCGTAATGCAGAAATTAACAATAATCTTACTTCCCTTTTACTAAGAGGAATACCGGGTAAACAGTCAAATAAATCATCTGGGATACCGGGAGTTTTATAAGGCCAAAGCATAATTTGTTATTTAGCTAATAATAATAGGAAATGTTGAGGCAACAAAATAAATTAGATTAGATTAATAAACTACTTTAATAGTCTTCAAACTTGGATCGCTGCTACCCGTAATTATAGCATTTTTAGCTATAATTTTTTGTAAATAATTAATAGCTTCAATCCTAATTATTTCCCCCGGCATTAAGACAGGTATTCCGGGAGGATAAGGACATATTAATTCAGCACTAATACAGCCGATACTTTCCTCAAGGTTAATAATTTTATGATCGGCAAAAAAAGCTTCTCTTGGAGAAATAGCACAAGAATAAATTTTTCCTTTAATATAAGAATTAATTTCTTCTAATAATTCTTGATCGGAGGAGTAATTATTTTGGTTAACTAAATTTCTCAAACCTTCTACTAATTTATTAATATCAGCTTGAGTATTTCCCAAACTAATGATAAAAGTCAAATTATATAACATAGGTAACTCAGCAGTTACTCCTAATTTTTGATGTAAAATTTCATCTGCTTGATAACCAGTTATACCTAAGTTTCGCACATCTACGGTTAAACGAGTAATATCAAGATATTGAAAACTAGGTTGAGATTGTTGTAACTCAAATAGTTTTAAACCTTTAATCGATCTTAAGCTGTCTTTTGCTTGCCGAGCTAATTCTATAGTTTTACCCATTAATTGTTTACCCTGTAATGCCATTTGTTGTCTGGTTGCATCAAGGGAAGCAAGTAGTAAATAACTAGGGCTGGTTGACTGTAACAATTGTAATGCTTTCCTAATAGAATTACGATCAATTCTATTACCTCGCAAATGCAACATAGAGGATTGAGTCATTGCCCCCAATACCTTATGGGTGGATTGTACTGTTAAATCAGCACCTTGAGATAAAGCGGAGGGAGGTAACTCAGGATGAAAGGTAAAATGCGCTCCGTGTGCTTCATCTACTAAAAGAGGAATATTATATTGATGGGTAATCTCGGCTATTTCTTTTAAATCTCCACAAACACCCTGATAAGTGGGATAAACTACCATGACGGCTTTGCTATCGGGATGCTGTTGTAGAGCATTTTTTAAATCGAATGGAGAAATACTATAATTAATATCCCAATTAACGTCATAAACAGGGTTAATAAAAATAGGTATTGCACCAGAAAGCACTAAACCAGAAATTACTGATTGATGAATATTGCGGGGTAAAATTATTTTATCTCCTGCTTTACAGGTAGCTAAAATTGCAGAGATAATGCCACAGGTTGAACCATTGATTAAAAAGTAGGTAAAATCAGCCCCGAAAATTTCTGCTGCTAGTTGTTGAGCTTCTAAGATTACTCCTTCGGGAGCAAATAAATTATCTAATTCTGGTAATTCGGGTAAATCAGCTTTAAAAACAGCCTTTCCCATTAAATTAATTAACTCATTACTAATTCCTTGTCCTCGTTTATGTCCGGGCGCATAAAATGCAGCATGGGCATTATTTGCTAATATTTTTATGGTGTCTAATATGGGTATATTTTGTTGATTATTATCCATTTTAAAGAATTATAAAATAAAATAAATTGAAACAAGACAAATGATTATTATTTGGTGATAAATCTTAAAATTATTTTTTAAATATGCTATAATTTCCTTCAAGTTAAAGTATTAGTAAATGCTATGTTACTCAATTATAATCCTCTAGCTTGTTTACCTTCAGCCGAAGATTTACCTGACTCTGATGATGCACCTGTGGACAACGAATTACAAGACTTAATACCTCATTTGCTTAAGGCAATTTTAGCCTTAATTTGGTCAGAAAAAATGGATTGGTTTTTTGGAGTTGATATGGGGATATATCACGATCCCTATCAAGCTGCCATTGTTCCTGATGGGTTTTTAAGTGTAGGTGTTCCTCGAATTATCGATCGAGATTTGCGTTTATCTTATGTATTATGGGAAGAACAAAAAGCTCCTACTTTAGTATTAGAAATCGTCTCCCATAGACGGCGCAAAGAATATACTGAAAAAAAAGATTTTTATTGTGAAATGGGAGTTTTATATTATGTGATATATAATCCTTTACGAAAAAGAAAACGGCGTTTAGAAGTTTATAAATTAATAAATGGTGAATACATTTTACAAGGAAATGAACCAGTTTACTTACAAGAGTTGGGTTTAGCTATAGGGAAAGAAGAAGGAATTTACCAAGGAATTAAACGGGAATGGTTATATTGGTATGATGAAAATGGTACGCGATATTTAACACCAGAAGAAAGAATACAGGAAGCGCAAAAAAAAGCATTAAATGCAGAAAAAACAGCTTCAAATGCACAAGAAAGAACTAAAAAATTAGAAGATAGACTAATAAGTTTAGGAATCAATCCTAATGAAATATGAGCTATCATACTCACTTTTCGCTCATTTGAAAAAGCTCTAATTTAAAAAACAAGTTCAAAAGACTAATGACCAATATTCAGGTAATCTAGTTAATGTAATTAAAGGAATATAACTTAATTAATCATCAATGTTAACAGCAGGAATTGTCGGACTCCCCAATGTCGGAAAATCTACTCTATTTAATGCTTTAGTTGCTAATGCTAAAGCAGACGCAGCCAATTTTCCCTTTTGCACCATTGAACCAAATGTCGGGGTAGTAGCAGTACCTGACGAGCGTTTAGAAGTATTAGCCAATATTTCTAAATCGGAAAAAATTGTGCCTACCCGCATTGAATTTGTTGACATTGCCGGTTTAGTTAAAGGAGCAAGTAAGGGAGAAGGATTAGGTAATCAATTTTTAGCCAATATTCGAGAAGTAGATGCGATCGTTCATGTGGTACGTTGTTTTGATGATGATGATATTATTCATGTTTCCGGTTCAGTAGATCCAGCTAGAGATATTGAAATAATTAATTTAGAATTAGTATTAGCAGACTTAGCACAGGTTGAGAAAAAAACAGAAAGAACTCGCAAGCAAGCTAAAAATAATAAAGAGGCAAAATTAGAGTTAGAAGTATTAGAAAAACTCCTTCCTATTTTAAATGATGGTAAACCTGCCAGACAATTAGAATTAACAGAAGAAGAAGAAGAATTAATAAAAGGTTTAGGTTTATTGACTCGCAAGCCGATTATTTATGCGGCTAATGTCTCAGAAGATGACCTAGCAACGGGGAATAATTGGGTAGAACAAGTTAAAAAAATAGCTTCCACTGAAGATGCAAAAGTAGTAATTATATCTGCTCAAGTAGAATCAGAATTAGTGGAATTACCAGAGGAAGAAAGGAAAGATTTTCTGGAATCTTTAGGAGTAGCAGAAGGTGGTTTAAAATCACTAATTAAAGCGACTTATGAGCTATTAGGACTTCGTACCTACCTCACCACTGGGCCTCAAGAAACCCGTGCTTGGACGATTATTGCAGGTATGAAAGCACCTCAAGCCGCAGGGGTAATCCATACGGATTTTGAAAGGGGATTTATTCGTGCTGAAACTGTAGCCTATCAAGACTTAGTTGCTAATGGTTCAATGAATGCTGCTAAAGAAAAAGGTTTAGTTCGCTCTGAAGGTAAGGAATATATTGTACAAGAAGGAGATGTATTATTATTTAGATTTAATGTTTAAACAACTTGAATTGATGATAAATTTTGAAGATTTGTAGCTAACCGATTGTGTCCCATGTTTTTTGTGCCAGAATTATGGTTGTTATATAGCTTGCAAAATTTAATCAAGAGGAGTTGTAAAAATTTATGACATCTACTTTAATATTAGCCCAATCCCTAAGCACTAATACTGTTGAATGGAGTTTTTCTGTAGCATTAGTGATGATTTTATCTAATTTATTTGCTGTGGTTATTGGACGTTTTGCCATTCAAAAGGCAGGAGTAGGCCCAGATTTACCCATTGGTAAACCAGCGCTTTGGAAAAATTTTGGTGTTCCTGAATTACTCGCAACTGGAAGTTTAGGACATATTTTAGGTGCTGGAATGATTTTAGGTTTAGCCAATGCTGGTGTAATCTAAAAAAATCAATAGGATGGTTAGGGGTAATCAATTTTACTCCTACCTGAATAGAAATTAATGATAATATGAGTATTAATATTAACTGGCTAAATTAAATCAAATTATAGTAAACTCTGAATAATATAGAAAACAGTTTTTTTCTGGGTAAACCAGCCTAAACTCTTGATAAGACAGATAAAACATCAGTGATTACATTGACATTACTACATCCACTTCAATCAGTACCTGTCCAAAGCTGGAGCTTTGACAGTCAAGCTGTTATTAAAATAGGGCGTTCCACTGATAATAATGTGGTACTGTATAGCGCCGTAGTTTCTCGCCACCATGTAGAGGTTAGAAAGGTTGGTTCAATTTGGGAAGTTGCAAATGTTGGTTCTAATGGTACTTATGTTGATGGGAAAAGGGTGACAAAAATGAAGGTATCAGATGGTATGGTAATTCGTTTAGCTAGTTCTGGCCCTAAAATTCAAATTCGGGTTGGTTCACCAGAATTAAGCCAAGCTGACCAAGAATCTCCCAGTCGCAGGAGAAAAAGCAGACTTACCCAGATTACTAAGGATACTTTAATTAGTTAGGGTTTACTGAACTCGTTTGCTGGTTAAGGTGAGTAGTCAGTAGTCAGTATTCAGTAAGAGAAATGTATTATCTCGCTATGTTCCAAAAATAATAAATAGTTCGTTCGGTTATTTTGATAGGGAAAGAGTTGCCTTTTCGGTTATCTCTTCTAAAATTTTAGAATCTGGAGTTATATTTTGGCTATTGTCTCTCATCCATAATAAATACTCAATGTTACCAGCAGGGCCTGTGATGGGAGACCAAGTTAAATCTTGATAATACCAACCTAAGTTTTCTGCTACTTTTAATACTTGTAAAATTGCACTAGCTTGATCCTGACTATTACGCACTACGCCTTTTTTACCGACTTTTTCTCGCCCTACTTCAAATTGAGGTTTTACGAGTAAAATAATTTCTTTAGGGGATTTTAATAAATTCCAAAGTGGCTCTAGGACTTTAGTTAAGGAAATAAAAGATAAATCCATTACCCCTAAATCGGGCTGTGGTTTTTCTTGACCGTATAAGCCAAGGGGAGTGAGATAGCGAAAATTAGTTCTTTCTTTTAAAATAACTCGGCTATCTTGACGAATAGTCCAAGCAACTTGTCCGTAACCCACATCAACACCGTAAACTTTCTGCGCCCCTGCTTGTAATAAACAATCGGTAAACCCCCCTGTAGAAATGCCACCATCAAGGCAGATACGCCCCTCTACACTTATTTGAAAGGTATCTAGGGCTTTTTTAAGCTTATCACCCCCACGAGAGACGTAAGCAGGTTTTTCTTGGAGTTCGATTTGTGCATCGGTGGCAACTTCTGTACCGGGTTTGTCAATGATTTGTTGATTGACTTTTACTTCTCCCGCACGAATCAACCTTTGTGCTTTTTGACGGGATTCACAAAGGTTTAAGGTTACTAATAGGTTGTCAATTCGTTCTTTACTCAATTTTTTATTATTAGCGATTAGCGATTAGCGATTAGCGATTAGCTTTTAGCAATTATCTCCTGACTTCTGTATTGTTTTAATAATGGTTGCCTGATTTGCGGTGATGAATCGCTGTAACTCCTTCATCTTTTAATAAATTGCCTTTTTGGGCAACTGCATAAATTAACCAGTGATCCCCACATTCCATGCGGTTTTCTACTCGACATTCTAAATAAGCTAGGGCATCTTTAAGAATAGGACAACCATTTTCTGCGGTTTCCCAATTTACTTCTGTAAAACGATCTTCTCCGGGGGCAAAGGGTTTGAGAAACTGTTTCATTAGGGATATATGATTTCCCTGTTGCAAGATATTAATCACAAATTGATTGCCGGAATACATTAAAGATTCGATCGCCCTTTCTTTGGCAACTGCTACAGTAAAACCGGGGGGATTAAAAGTTGCTTGGGATACCCAAGAAGCTAACATTGCACCTTTAACTTCTTCTTGTTGAGTGGTGACAACACATAATGAACCGACAATTCTTCCTAATGCTTGGGTAGTTCTGTCGCTTTGAGATGTGGTATTAACGCTTTGTTTTGCTTGTTTATTTTTAACGGTTTTTTTAATAGCTTGAGCGAAATCTGTTCCGGCTTCTTCACAAGTTTTCAGAATAGCATCTGTGGGTTTAAATTTTACTCGAATTGTCTCAAAACCGAAACTATAACCGGCATCTTTAAATTTATTTTCTAATAAATCTATGGCTTCTCCACTCCAACCAAAAGAACCAAATACTCCGGCTAATTTATCTTTAGTAGCATTAGCTAATACTAGACCTAAAGCAGTTTGAATTTGGGTGGGTGCGTGTCCTCCTAAAGTTGGTGAACCCATGATAAATCCTGCACTTTTTTCAATGGCATTTTTTATTTCTGTGGGATCGGCAGTTTCCGCATTAAGGGATTCTACACCAACTCCTGCTTTAGTAATACCACGAGCGATCGCATTGGCTAAAGTTCCGGTATTGCCATAGGCAGAGGCATAAATTAAGGCCACACTCAAACTTTTTGACTTTTGTTCTTGTAACCATTCCTGATAGTTAGCTGTTAATTCATGGAGTCCATATCTAACTAAAGGGCCATGACCTGTCGCATAAATTTGTGCGTCTTTTTCTGTTAATTTTTCTAGGGAATTTGTTATTTGTTTAGCATAAGGTGCAATGACACAATCAAAATAATATCGCCTATCTTCTTGATAAACTATCCAACCTTCATCTAATACTTGTTCCCCACAAACATGGGCAGCAAATAATTTATCTGTATATAAAATTTGTGTTGAGCGATCGTAGGTGCATAAAAGGTCTGGATAACGAGGATTAGGAGTATTAATAAATTCAAGATTGTGATTATTTCCTAAGTCTAAATTATCTTCTCCTTTAACTATTTTAATGTTTAATTCTTGATTTTCTAATATTTTTCTTAAAGAGATAGCCGCAGGATTAGAACAAACAATGGTAATTTGTGGAGCTAATTCTAGGAAAGATTTAATTGTTACACTACGATTAGGGTTGACATGACCTAAAATTAAATAGTCAATTGTTTTCGGATCGATACGTTGAGTTAAAGCAGCTAGAAAAATATCAGTAAAGGATTCTCCGGGTGTATCTATTAAAGCTATTTTTTCTCCTTTAATTAAATAACTATTCGCAGTTGTTCCCCTTTTTAGTCCATATTCTATTTCAAATTTTAAGCGATCCCAAGTACGATTTCTAAAAACTAGGGTATCTATAGTTAAAGGGTAAACTTGAACATCTTTTGGGTTAGTCATAATCTCATCCAATTAATAATTACTAAGAAAATAAATTTTTTATATTTAAGAATATTTCTAGTTTACGTGCTACATAAATCAGATCATCTTAAAATGTTGTACATATTTTTTTAAACCTCTCAATTGTAACGTTAAATGTTCATGTACAGTATGTTAGAGTTAAAAATGTATATAAATAGTCTATTATTGAGACTGTAATAGGAGATAAATCTTATGTCTCAATTCATTAAACATTTAAACGCCATAGGAATACATGGAAGATTTGACATAGACCTTAGTTTTCAAGATGGCATTAATATTGTTCATGGTAGCAATGGTACAGGTAAAACAACAATACTTCATATTCTGACTAATGGAGTCAATGGAGATTTTAGGCGTTTTGGTTATTTAAAGTTTAAAGAATTAACCATTACACTTGACAATGATACAAAAATTCGTTTGAATCAAGATTGGACAGAAAATCCTGATAATACAAAAACGACAGTTGTTATTAATAACAATTATGTAGATTCATATGAATTTAGAGAGTTAAAAATTCATAATAGAACACAAACATTAGATCGTATTGATTTAGAGTTAATATATTCTTTGCGAGAAAAATTAGAATTGAAAGAATTGATTTCTCCAACTAGAAAAAAAATAAAAGATAATCAAAATAAAAAATATTTTGACTTAAAAGCAACTTATTTTCCTGCTTTTAGGACTATGATTGAAGCATGGGCCACATTAGATGAAAGTGAAATTAGATATGTTGCTCATAAATCTCCCAATCTAAAAAAACTATTAAAAAGCTCTGAAAAATCAACGGAGTTAGCTCGTATTTTATTTGGTAATTTTGTTCCTCATCTACAATATCCTTCTCCTTTAGAAATAGAACAACATATTAATTCAGAATTAATAGAAGCTCAATTAAATATTGCCACTAGTGATAGGAATTTATTATCAGATGCCTTTGTTCAATCTTTTCAAGCTATATCTAAGTCATCCGATATATCTGATATTGATGAACAACCAGAGGATATTATTAAAAAGATAGAAGAAATTTCTGAGAGATTACAAAATTTACCTTTTGAAATTAATGACAATGAACGAGATAATGTTTATGAAAGATTAAGAGAACAATTGCCATCATTTGAGTTGGATTTAGATTCTAAAAATTTAGCAAAAAAAGTTTTATCTGTATATAAAAAATCTCTTCAAAAAAGATTAGATGAACAAACAAAAGCTTATGCTAATATAGAAAAATATCTAAAATCTGTTAACGAGTTTTTAGAAAGAAAAAAACTGGAAATTCATACTAATTTTACTAAAAAATATCCTAAATTAGGTGTAAAAATTGGTAAAGAAAAATCAATTCATAGCCTCCAAACCTTATCTTCTGGAGAAAGACAAATAGTTGGTTTAATCTATGCAGCAAGTCATATGATAGATGGTAGAGTTGTTTTGATAGATGAGCCTGAAATTTCATTGCATATCGATTGGCAACGTAAATTATTGCCAGAGATGACAACACAACTAGGTGATAAACAATTAATTATTTGTACTCATTCTCCTATAATAGCTTCTCAATATCAAGATAGAATGATAGAAATTGAACTAAAACCTACATCAGATCAAATTATTGTTGAATATAAAAATAAATTAGAAATATATGATGAATTAGATGAAATTCCTTTTTAATGTTTTTTTTACAAATACATCAATTTATATTAGTAAATGAGTGGATTGCAACTAACTCCAAAAGAATATTTGACAGCAATTATTATGTCAAACGACCTATTTATCATAGTTGAAGGTTCTGATGACCAAGATTTTTTTACTTTAATATATAATCATCTTCAAAATATTTATATAAATAACTCCCCAGAAAAGATAAATTTTTTGAAAAAAGTCAGAATTGAGACAACACAACAAATAAAAGGGAGTATAGGAAATAGACAGAAGGTTGAAACTATCTGTTTGGGAAGAAACATTTAATAGCTATCCTGTTAGCAGTGTTTATCAAGAAGCATTTGAAATTTTTGCATCTAAGTTCGATGATATTCTGAAAATTTCTTGTTCCTTAAGTTTAGCTGCTTTATCTGAAGATTTGCTTGGATTAATTCAAAAATCACTGGATTGGAAATATATAAAAATTACATCTCAATCAATTTCAATAGATATTGAAAAATGGAAAAAAGTTCTTAAATCTCAAAAACTAGATTCAACTCGTATTAATAATCTTGTTAATAAGTTTGAAGAATATTTACAAATAACAAATAATCATAATATTGAAATTTCAAGATGGTTATCTCATGGACATATAGGATTAAATTTTATTTTTGCGGTTTATGGTCAATGTCTTTACATAGCGGCTTTATCCAAAAACAGAAATTCTGATGAAGAAGCAAATAAAATAAATACAAATAAAGATATGCGATTTTCTCTATCAACTAAAGCTTGGATTAACAATAATTATTTTGATATTAAAGATAATAAGTATAATGATTTTCCCATCAAATGCTTTAACATTTTGATAGAAAATAATTTATAAAAACTCTTAAAAATAGATTTACTCCATCTTTGCCCGGCAATGTCTTAGAATAGATTAAGTTTAGAAAATTAGATATTTGATTACTTTTACCATGTCAGTATTGGCGGCGATCGCAGTTTTAGTTATTTTAATCATAGTTCATGAATTTGGTCACTTTGCAGCAGCACGTCTTCAAGGGATTCATGTTGACCGATTTTCCATTGGTTTTGGGCCAGTTTTACTTAAATACCAAGGAAAAGAAACAGAATACGCCGTAAGAGCCTTTCCTTTGGGCGGATACGTCGGATTTCCTGATGACGATCCAGATAGTGAAATTTCCCTTGACGATCCTAATCTTTTACGTAATCGTCCAGTTTTAGATAGAGCCATAGTTATTAGTGCGGGAGTTATCGCTAACTTAATTTTTGCCTATTTTCTTTTAGTTGGTCAAGCAGCAACCATCGGTTTTCAGGATATAAATTATCAACCCGGTGTGATTGTACCTCAAGTTTTTTCCGAAAATACCACAGCCGCTTTTCGGGCTGGAATGGAGTCTAACGATATAATCCTTGCAGTAGATAATCAAGAATTAACGGCATCCTCGGAAGCAATTAATATCCTAAGAGAGAAAATACAACAATCTCCTAATCAGCCTTTATCACTTAAAATTCAACGGGATACTGAAATTATTTCCCTTAAAATTACACCAGAAATCGGTGGGGATGGTCAAGGTAAAATTGGAGTAATGTTAGCTCCCAATGGTGAAATTTTTAATAAAAAAGCCCATAATCTTATTGATGCTTTTGCTTTCGGCGCTCAAGAATATCAACGTATTACTAAATTAATAGTCCAAGGTTTTAGCCAAATAATTTTTAATTTCCGAGATAGTGCTTCACAAGTTGGAGGCCCTGTGGCTATAGTAGCAGTAGGAGCAGAATTAGCACGAAATAATTTAGCAAATTTATTTCAATTTGGGGCTTTAATTAGCATTAACTTAGCAGTTATAAATATTTTACCTTTACCTGCTTTAGATGGTGGTCAATTAGCCTTTTTACTTGTAGAAGGATTAAGGGGAAAACCTTTACCTAGCAAATTACAAGATGGAATTATGCAAACTGGGCTAGTATTACTACTCGGTTTAGGTGTATTTTTAATAGTAAGAGATACTGCTAATTTAACCTTTTTTCAACAACTTTTTCAATAATTAAACTTAACTTAATTTAATTTAAAGTTAAAAGCAGTGTGCTAAAATAGCCCTGCTTTTCCTTTAAAAAACTTATATTTGTATCATAGTTAATTTATATTTTAATTAACCCCTGATGACAGATAAATACGGAAAACATCAGATAAATATTAATACCGAATTAGCTAGAGAGCGAAATCGTGCAGCAGCAGATCGCACTTTAATGGCATGGATTCGGACTTCATTATCTTTAATTGCTTTTGGTTTTAGTATTGGTCAATTCTTTGAATTTTTGAAATATTCACAGTTAGAAAAAAATATCGATCCTATTCATAGTTCGAGGATAGTTGGTGTTAGTTTTATTGTAGTTGGTACTCTCGGATTATTAGCTGCTGTTATCCAACATTGGTATATACTTGAAGCGATAAAAAAACGTCAATATATTTATGTTCCGTCTTTTCCTTTAACTTTAATTGTAGCAATTTGTCTATTAATTATTGGTTTATTTTCTTTTATTGCTGTTTTATTATAATTATCTTTTACCAATAAAAATGCTCAAGTCAAAAAAACAGCGTGCTAGAAAAATATTGACTTTATTACATCAAATTTATCCTGATGCTACCTGTACTTTAAATTATGAAAGTATAGTACAACTTTTAGTTGCAACCATACTTTCTGCCCAATGTACCGATGAAAGAGTAAATAAGGTAACTCCTGCATTATTTGCTAGATTTCCTGATGCTTTTTCCCTAGCTAATGCTGATAGAGAAGAGTTAGAAAATTTAATTCGTTCTACAGGATTTTATCGCAATAAAGCCAAAAATATTCAAGGGACTTGTCAGATTTTAGCTCAAGAATATAACGGAGAAGTACCCCAAACTATGCCAGAATTATTAAAACTTCCGGGAGTAGCCAGAAAAACCGCTAATGTGGTTTTAGCTCATGGTTACAGTATTCTTGAGGGAGTAACAGTAGATACCCATGTTAAAAGACTTAGCCGAAGACTAGGCTTAACCGAAGCTACAGAGCCAGTAAAAATAGAACGGGATTTAATGGCGTTATTACCTCAACCAGAATGGGAAAATTTTTCAATCCGTATTATTTATCATGGTAGAGCAGTATGTAAGGCTAAAAAACCTGATTGTAATAATTGTCAGTTAATTGAAGAATGCCCGCAGATAATGTAGTTATTTATTATTTGTGTAACTAAAAAACTTTTTTAAACTTTTTTAGCAAATCCTATCCCCCAAAAGAAACGTGTTGATAAGGCTCTCCCTGATGATGAGGGCTGATCTGGATTTTTACTTTGTGATTGAGGCATCTCAAAAAATCAAGAAGTTTATCTGTTGAGAAACGACTGAAATGACCGTTAAGTAAATGAGAGACTTCAGCCTGTTTAATGTCAAGAAGTTTGCTAATTTCACGCTGTTTCAGGTTTTTTTCTTTTAAAAGGGCTACAATATGAAAGCCAATTAAAGCACGTGATTGTAATTCCTCAGCATTTTCCAGTCCAACATCGGCAAAAACATTCCCTGAACTTTCCTCAAATTCAATTTTCATCTGCTTTTTCATCTTGCGCTAACTCCTTTGCTTCTTTATACCGTTGTTTGATTAAATCTATCTCCTGTTTCGGCGTTTGAATTCCCTTCTTTGACTTTTTCTGAAAGGCATGAAGAACGTAGATTTTCTCCCCCAACTGGATAGCCTGTACACAACGATAAGCCTCTTTGTCATATTTCAAAGCAATTTCAATAATACCCGCCCCAATTCCTTTAAATGACTTAGCATCCTTTGGCATACCACCAAATTGAATAAGCTGAAGCTCATCACCGATTAGCTTTCGTACCTCCAAGGGAAACCTGAGAATGTTTTTCTTTGAATCTCCAAGCCAGACAATTTGGCGCAAGATTAACTGTCCTTTAATTGATTGAGGAACATAACTAAGTTTATAGGAAATATTTTATAAAATCAAGAGTTAGTTTTTAGGCTAGTAATTTCTACTTCTACTGAATCCCGACTCACTAAATAATATCTTTTTTCTTTTGTAGCCAATAAGTTACTATCAAATAAATAATACTTTGTAAGAATAACATTGCTAAATTTAAAAGCAAATTTACTCCATTTGATTCATATACTGGTGAGCCTTCAAAGGGAGGATTAATAGTTGTTCCATCGACAAAAACCATTGGCTCTGGTACTAATTTATTAATATTAACTAAGATGCCATAAGCACCAATTGACCAACGACTAATAGTTAACCAAGAAATAACTTTTCCTAATCCTTCCATAGTAAATAAGACTCCAGCAAAAATGATTTGCGGTATTAATAATAGAGGTAAGGCACTATTAGCTTGACTATTATTTTTGACACTAGCAGAAATCATTAAACCTAAACTTACACTACTAAATAAGGTTAAAAAGTTAGTAATAAATATTCCTAAAAACCAAGGAATTAATTCTGATTCTGGTGACTCAAATAATACAAGTATGCTCACAGCAATTAAAAAACTTTGGGCTAATCCTAAAGCTCCGAGAATGCTAATTTTTGAAATTAAATAAGAAATTAAGTTTAAATTTACTAATCTTTCCCGTAGATAAATAATATTTTCTTTAACAATTTCTTGTAATGAACTTGATAAACCTACCCAAATAGAAGCTGAGGTAAAGACAAATAAAACCTTGAGGGCAAGAGGTGCTAAAGCAGGATCGTCTTCTGTTCCTAAAATAAAGGGTTGTTTGTCAATAGCGAATTTAATTAAACTAATACCGATAGGAGCAGTTAATAATGATAATGCTAAAAATAATTTATCTCGAATCAATAATTTACCATATCTTTCTGCCAAAACTATTAATTGTTTAAAAACAAAACCTTGAACTTGTTTTGGATTTTTGTTAGTATAGCTAATACTATTATTAGTTATTAATCTATTTTCTATATTATTCTGATAATCAGTCGATTGCTCAAATTTAGCAGCTTCTTCTAATACTTTATCAATGGTTTCTAAGTGTAAATATATATCGGCAAAATTCCCTTGTTTAACTTGAAAGAAATTTAAGGTTTCTTCAGGTTTTCCTAAATAGCAAAGATTGCCTCCTTTACCTAAAAATATCAGGCGATCGCATAAATTAATATTACTGGTAGCATGGGTAACTAAAATAATTGTTCTGCCTTGATCTGCTAATTTTCTTAACAGTTGCATCATCTTTTTATCTAAACCAGGATCTAAGCCTGAAGTCGGTTCATCTAAGAAAAATAATTTAGGATCTGCTAATAATTCTACACCAATACTAACTCGCTTAATTTGCCCTCCACTTAACTGACTAACTAAAGTATTTACTGAAGATAACATTTCAATATCTTGCAAAGTTTTAGCAATGATTTTTTCTAAATCTGTATCATTTGGTAATCTTAATTTAGCAGAATAATATAACACTTCTCTAACAGTTAAATCTTTATGGATTATGTCACTTTGAGGAACATAACCAATTTGATTGCGATACATATTAAAGTTATGTTGTAAATCTTCTCCATTAAGATAAACTTTCCCTTGATTAATAGATTCTATGCCTAATAAAGCACGCATTAAAGTTGATTTACCTGCACCGCTTCCACCAACTATCCCAACAAATTCACCCGGTTCAATTGCCAATGATATATTATTTAAGATAATTTTATTTTGCTTATTTTTAGTTTTAATTTTTTTGAGAATATTAGCACAATCTAAACGAATATTATTTCCTCGATCTGCAACTAATAATTTATCCCCTTGCGCCACTAAAATATAAGGGCCAATTTTAATAATTGTGCCATTTTCTAAATAAGTATATTGATTAACTTTTTCCCCATTAACAAAGATGCCATTAGTGCTATAATCATAAATAATATATTTATTTGCATTGCTAATATCCCTATCAATTACTGCGTGTTTATAAGAAACAGTTGGAGCATCTAAACACAAATCAGCATCAGGATTTCGACCTAAAGTTACTGCTTTATCTTTCAGATTTATTGAGGTTTTTTCTGGTAATTTTCGAGGTAAGCTAGGTATATTTTGAGGATTATAATAACTAATAATAATCCAATTTTTAGGATTTTGGCCGATGGTTATTTCCGTTTCATGGCTTAATAAATAACCATGTTGCGGAGTGATACGAGTTTTATTAATAAATAAACCATTACTACTGGGATTTTTACCATTACCATCATAAATATAATAATCATTATTAACTTTCTTAAAAAGAGCTTGACAACGACTAACAATTCCCCAATTATCTGATACTACTAAGTCTGCTTGGGTTTCATCTCTGCCTAAAATATGTTGAGTAAGTTTTAAATCAAATTCCACAATTTTTCCCTGATTATTAATTTTAATATAGGGATTAGTGGATAACATTTGAGTTTTGATGGGAGGTTGATTCATGGAGTAAATTTTTTATAAATTAATTATATATAGATTAGATTTTAGATTTTAGTATATAGCTTTTCTAAAAAAATTTGTATCTTCTCTGTGTTCTCTCTCTGCGGTTAATTAAAAAGAATATTATATTCACATACCAAATGAAATTACTATAATATAGATAATATTAAAAGAAAAAATAACTAAAATGACAACTATTAACAAATTACCTACTCCTTCATGGTTGCAAAAATTACAATGGATCTCAAATCCAGTAAAATATATGAAAAATGCAGCTAAACTTTATCCCGATATTTTTGCTGCTGAAGTAGCAACTTTTGGCTCAATGTTATTTATACAAGAGCCTCAAGCTTTACAATATGTTTTAACAAATGACCGTAAACAATTTGTTGCTGAAGGAAAAATTAATAAATTTTTAGAACCTCTTCTCGGAGAATATTCTGTTATAACTTTAGAGCAAAATCCCCATAAAAAACGTCGTCAATTATTAATGCCAGCCTTTCATGGTTCGAGAATACAAACCTATGGTGAATTAATTTCTAAATTAATTCACCAAGTCATGGATAATTTGCCAATAAATCAAACTTTTTTGGCAAGAAAAACTATGCAGCAAATTTCTTTACAGGTAATTTTAGAGTCAGTTTTTGGCTTATATGAAGGAGAAAGAGCGCAAAAATTAAAAAATTTGATGTCAACAATGAGTGATATATTTAGTTCCTCTCTAACTTCTGCTTTTTTGTTATTACCTTTTTTACAAAAAGATTTAGGTGTTTTAAGTCCTTGGAGTTACTATCTTAAAAAACGGGATGAAGTAGATAAACAAATATATGCAGAAATTGCCGAGCGTCGAGCCAATCCTAATCCTGAAAGTACCGATATTCTTTCATTATTAATGTCGGCTCAAGATGAAGATGGTAATTCCATGACAGATAAAGAATTAAGGGATGAATTATTAACTCTTTTATTTGCTGGTAATGAAACTACAGCAACGGCTATGTCTTGGGCTTTATATTGGTTACATAAAGAACCAAAAGTTAAAGAAAAATTACTCGCTGAATTAGCAACTTTAGGGGATAATCCTGATTATATGACCAT
This sequence comes from uncultured bacterium, assembly GCA_964413275.1. GTDB lineage: Bacteria > Cyanobacteriota > Cyanobacteriia > Cyanobacteriales > JAABRE01 > JAABRE01. The sequence goes on from CAYPSO010000010.1 coordinate 62,829, forward strand.
TGCTAAATTACCCTACTTAACCGCAGTTTGTAATGAAACTTTGCGGATTCATTCTGTTGCTATGCTAACTTTTCCTAGAATAGTTCAAGAACCAGTAGAATTGTTTGGACATAAAATAGAACCAAGAACTGTAATTTTAGGTTGTATGTATCTCTTACATCAAAGGGAAGATTTATATCCTAATCCTCAACAATTTAGGCCAGAAAGATTTTTAGAACGTCAATATTCTCCCTACGAATTTATGCCCTTTGGAGCAGGTACACGCCGTTGTATTGGTGAAGCTTTAGCTATCTTTGAAATGAAATTAGTATTAGCTAACATTTTATCAAATTATCAGTTAATTTTAGCGAGTAATAAACCAGAAAAACCTGCAAGAAGGGGAATTACCCTTGCACCTGCCAATGGTGTAAAAATGAAATTAATTAGTAAAAATATATCTGTAGAAAAAGTTAATCAAGCTGTTGCTGTTTAAAATTATGAAAATAATAAAAGGTCAAAAAACACCCCGTTGGTTACAAAAAATTAAATTTATTCTCGATCCTTTAGGATATTTAGAATATAATTCTGCTCGTTATGGCGAACTTTTCCAAGCACCTGTAATTGGTAATTACGATTTAATGATATTTGTTGATAATCCTCAAGCATTACAACAACTTATGACAAATGAGACTAAAAAATTTGTTGCTCCCGGAGATCGAATTTTAAAGCTTATTACCGGAGATTACTCTTTATTTATGTTAGAAGGCGAGCGTCATCGTCGGGAACGTAAATTATTAATGCCTTCTTTTCATGGGGAAAGAATGCGTAGTTATGGAGAGTTAATTTGTGATTTAACTAAAGAAATTATGAGTAAATTAAATCACAATCAAGTATTTTCTGCTAGGGAAATAATGCAAGATGTTTCCTTAGAAATTATTTTAAATGTAGTATTTGGAATTTATGAAGGTGAAAGATTTAACCAACTCAAAAAATTAATTGCTGATTTTATGGATTTGTTTAAATCTCCTTTAATTTCAGGGGCTCTTTATTTACCTTTTTTAAGGCAAAATTTAGGAGAATGGAGTCCTTGGGGAAACTTTTTAAAAATACAAAAAGCAATAGATGATTTAATTTATGCAGAAATAAAAGAGCGTCGCCAAAAATATGATGATTCTGGGACAGATATTTTAACTTTAATGATGTCTGCAACCGATGAAAATGGGCAAGGTATGAATGATGAAGAATTACATGATGAATTACTCACTCTGTTATTTGCAGGACATGAAACCACTGCTACCGCCATTGCTTGGGCTTTATACTGGATTCATAACTCTGAAGATGTAAAAGACAAATTACGGCAAGAATTAGCTGATTTAGGGGCAAATCCCGATCCTATGAGCATTTATAAATTGCCATATCTGACGGCGGTTTGTAACGAAGCTTTGCGGATTTATCCGGTGGCTATGTTAACTTTTCCCAGAGAAGTAAAAGAAGCGGTGGAAATGATGGGCTATAATTTACCAGTAGGAACGAGAATTTATGGTTGCATTTATTTAACCCATCACCGAGAAGATTTGTACCCTAATTCTCAAGAATTTAAACCAGAAAGATTTTTAGAGCGTCAATATACCAATTATGAATTTCTGCCTTTTGGTGGGGGTATGCGTCGTTGTTTAGGTGAAGCTTTAGCTATTTTTGAAATGAAATTAGTTGTGGCTACAATTATCAGTAATTATGAGTTGGCTTTAGCCTCTGATAAACCAGAAAAACCAGCACGTAGAGGAGTTACCCTCGCACCTGCCAATGGAGTCAAAATGAGCTTAAAAGGAGAATATCAATTGGTAAATCAAACAGAAGAATTAATCCAATTAAAATAACTTAATTTATGATCGATTTTTAGATTATAGTTTTAGGATTGTCCCCGGATTTTTGGACTACTTAGATTAAAACAAGTTATCCAAACAAGAAGATTGATAAGTAAAAATCATCTTTTAATTTTGTGTATTAATTTGTCAAACTTTTTCTTTCCATCATCTACTTTTTCAGCAAACCCTAATTTAGTGAGTAAATCAATCAATATTTAGCAACTAATTGTCCTTGTGAATTAACTTTATAGGCTTGACCTACATAGCCTGTATTTTCGTAAAAAATCTGGTGAATATATCGATCTAATTCATTTTCATCGGAAATTTGATCTCGATATATCATTTTAAAAATTATTGAATAACTTTAGTTAACTTTGTTTATAAAACCTATGACTATCAAGTTAACTTATTTATTTTGATTTGTATATTCGTGAAACTAACGATTAATATAAAATCAAATTACTTAGTTATCCGTATTTTTGCGGTTATTCGTTATTTGTTATTTGTAACTCAATTAGCTACCTTGTTATGAAAGCTAATTGAGTGTAGAGCCGCCGTGCAGACTTTTAAAACATCAAGGTTATGCCGGATAAATCCGCAAACGACGGTTAGGCTCATCACCAAAACTATCAGAATTAAGGCGATAATGTTCTACTAACTCATGTTGCATTTTGCGAACTTTAGCAGAACGAGGCAACAATTCCACAGGTTGTCCTTTAGGTATAACGATTTGCTCTACAGCTAATCTAGCTTCCTCTAAAGCCTCGATTTCATCATCATTACTTCCCCTGGTAAATAACCTTAAATCAATTGCTTCTGGAGTATTAAGTTCATCCATACCTAAAATACGTCGTAAAGTTCTAGCAACTTGAGAAGTAGTATTAGATTTAACAGGATGAATTGGTATTTCGCCATTATGGGCAATTTGTCTCAATTTAGAATGATTTTTCAATTGAGAACGTAAAGCCACTACTGTATCAGCTTGATGAATATCCTT
>CAYPSO010000011.1:0-10289 GCA_964413275.1 uncultured bacterium
TTAGTAGGGTGGGCAATGCCCACCAAATCATAAAGACAATCAAAATTCTATTGCCTAGAATAAATTAACGTCTTCTACGAGAACCAGAGAAACTGCTACGTTTTTTTACACTTGAACTACTACCAAAACCACTAGAACGTTTAATGGTATTTGAAGTAGAATTACCAGAAGATTTTAAACTACTCGAACCAAAACCAGAGCCAGTGGATTTTGTACTATTAATGGAACTTTTAGGAGTAGTTTTAGTAGTTGAATTTGATTTAGCTCGATTAATAGTACCGGTGGTGCGTAAAGTTTGACGATTTTTCACCGCAGGAGGAGGACTTTGATAACGGCTTTGATAGCTGCTAACTGCTTGACTATAGTTACCACCATAACCACCGTAACCCGTCATAATACCACCCCCTTGATACATGGGAGGTACATAATACTGAGGCCTAAATAACATACTACCCAATGCTTGACCAGCTAATGCACCAGCAAAAGGACTCCAAAAACTAGACTGTTGACGGACTACAATGGTTTCTGGTTGACCAGTTTGAGGATTGGTGACGGTTTCAGTTTCGTTATGGACATATTCAATTTTAAAGTCTTCGGTAAGATACATTACTGCTTGTGAGCCATCAAAATCAAGATAGGTTTTTTCCCCTGCTTGTAGTTGTTCGTCAGTTAAGCGAGCCATTTGTAACTCGGTAGTACGATATAAAGGGGGATTACTATTAAGTAACATTAAACTGTATTCCCCATTGACATCGTTATAAGTTGCTTGTTGAATGGGATATTTACCGCTCTTAATTTGAGGGGCAGAAGAAACGTTATTTGTAAAAGTGTTTTGAGCTTGTTTATTTTCCGTATTTTCTCCACAAGCAATTGTAGTAAAAGATAAGGTTAAACAAAGAAAAATTATTAGTATTTTTTTGAACATTAGTTTTAGGAGGTTAAAAAAGATTTTGCTTTTTATTTAATTTTATCTTGTTAAATGCACTATCCGCAGGGAGCAGGTTTGTAGGGTGGGCAAAATAGGTTTACTATTGAAACCTAATCAATAAAAATATCAGTTTTGCCCACCACCATAATGATGGTGGGCAATTCCAGCGAGAATTTTAGAATAGATTAAATTAATTAAGGAATTTCCCACCCTACCAAGACTGCTTTAAAGGGGTATTAATTCGGGAAAATTAAGTAAAATTTGCTCATCTGTTAATTTGTCTCCAAAACGTGCAGGAGAAAAATGTATTTGAATTGCTTTGAGTCTTTGTTGGTAATGAAGATTTATTAAGGCTTTTAGACCTTCTTCTAATGCTTCCATATTAGCAAGATCTGTTTCTAATTCCTCCATTTCTCCGGTAAAGGCGACTGTGAGCATCACAATCAAATTATCAGTGACGGGTAAAGATAAATCTTCCTCCTCCGAGTCAAACTGAGGCTCACTAAGGTAACGTTGAGCAGAGTCAGTAAAGAGTTGATTAACATAATCTCCCGCTTCTCCTTCATTCCATAAAACATCACCTTCGTTAGCAGCAGCTTGCCAATAAGACTTTAATTGCAGTATATTCTGACAAACTATCACTAAACCCGATCCCATTATTTCTAAATCGCCTTCTGCATCTATGGCTTCTCTAGCGACTTGATTTAATACTCCAAGTAAGGGTACAGCATCTGCCCCTGTTAAATGAATAAAAATGCGACTCACTACATAGCGAGTTTGCCCTGTCATTTTCCGAAAAAAACTCATAATTTATTCTGTAAAATTGAAACCAGTCAAAGTTATTATTTATCGATCTTATGCGTATTTTGTTCCTTCATCCTAATTTTCCCGCTCAATTCCGTCACTTGGCTATGAATTTAGTTCAAGATAAAAATAATCAAGTAGTTTTTGGTACAAAACGAAAAGAAGGGGAAATTTCGGGGGTATCTAAGTTTATTTATAATCCATCTCGACAACCTCACCCAGAAACTCACCATTATGTCAGATTTTTAGAAAGTGCGGTATTAGAAGGACAAGCTGTTTTTCGTGCGGCAATCCAATTAAAACAACAAGGTTTTATTCCCGATGTAATTTACGGACATTCCGGTTGGGGGCCAACTTTATTCATGAAAGATGTTTTCCCCAATAGTAAATTACTGTGCTATTTTGAATGGTATTATCACGCTCACGGCTCTGATGCTGATTTCGATCCTAGCGAACCCCTAAATTATGATGATGAAGCTAGAATCAGAGTTAAGAATGCACCTATTTTAATTGATTTAGCTACTTGCGATCGCGGTTTATCTCCTACCTATTGGCAGCGTCAACAATTTCCTTCGGAATTTCATAATAAGATTCATGTTCACCATGACGGCATTGATGTTAACTTTTTTAAACCTCAACCTAACGCTAAGTTAGTGATTCCTCGGATTAATTTAGATTTATCTGAGGTGAGTGAAATAATTACTTATGTGGCACGGGGTATGGAGCCTTATCGGGGTTTTCCTCAATTAATTGAAACCCTTGCTATTTTGCAAAAGAAACGGCCTAACGCTCATGCGGTAATTGTAGGTGAAAACCGAGTCGCCTATGGTAAAACCCTTCCTGACGGTAAAACCTATAAAGATGCCATGCTAGAAAAATTCCCCCTCGATATGAGTAGGGTTCATTTTACCGGATTATTGCCCTATAACGAGTATTTACAGGTTTTACAAGCCTCTTCAGTTCATTTTTATTTAACTCGTCCTTTTGTTTTATCTTGGTCTATGTTAGAGGCACTTTCGACGGGTTGTTTAATTGTCGCTTCTGATACTGCTCCAGTTAAAGAAGTGATTGAGGATGGAGTTAATGGTTTACTGGTTAACTTTTTTAATGTGCCAGAAATTGCCGATAAAATAGAATACGCTTTAGATAATCAAGAAAAAATGCAAGCTTTAAGAACTAAAGCTAGAGAAATTATTGTTGAGCGTTATGACTTAAATAAATTATTACCTCAACATTTAGATTGGATTAAAAATTGTTAATTTAGTAATGTCAAACCAATTTCCAATTATTCAAGTTACTCAAGAAGACTATGAGTTATCTCAAGAAGAAACTATGGGTAGCAAGTCTAAGTTTTGGTTTAAACATTCACAGTTAGGTAATTGTCTTTATAAACATATTCGTCCTAACACAGGAGAAGATTGGGCAGAAAAAATAGCGTCAGAATTATGTCAATTATTGCAATTACCTCATGCTAGATATGAGTTAGCAGAAACATGGGAAAAAAGTTATGGAACTATTTCAGTTAATTTTTTGCCAGAAGGAGGTGCTTTAATTCATGGTAATGAAATTTTGACTTCTTTGATTCCTAATTATCCAACTTTTTCGACCTATAATGTATCAGAACATAATTTAGATATTGTTTTCCAAGCTATTGAAAATAATCAGGTAATATTGCCTCCTAATGAACAAACTAATGTAAAATTACCCAATAAAATAGAAACTGCCACAGATTTATTTGTTGGTTATTTATTATTAGATTCTTGGATTGGTAATGGAGATCGTCATCATGAAAATTGGGGTTTTGTTCGTTGGAAAAATTTGCTATATTTAGCACCAACTTACGATCATGCTTCTTGTTTGGGAAGAGAATTATCAGATCAAAAACGTAAAGTTCGCTCTGTCGAAGCTTATGCTAAAAAATGTCTTTCTGCATTTTATAAAAACATTAATAATCAAAAACCATTAAAAACTTTTGAAGTATTTTCTGAAGTAGCTAATCTTTATCCTCATGCAGCTAATATTTGGCTTAATTGTCTGAAAAATATATCTATTCAAGATATAGACTTAATTTTTCATTCTTTTCCCAAGGGAAGAATTTCATCTATTGCTGCTAAGTTTGCAAAAGATATTCTAATTTTTAATCAAACTAGATTATTATCATTAAAAAAATGAAAACTTTACAACAAGTAAAAACATTATTTTTAGCATGGCAAGATTATCACAGTAGAGAATGGTTTCCTATTGGCAAATTAACATTTGATGGAAAAAAATATAAATTTGTTTATATTAACGGAGCTAAAGATGCTCAGGAAAAACGTGGATTTAAACCTTTATTATCTTTTCCTAATTTTGAAGAAATTTATTATTCTACTAATTTATTTCCCATCTTTGCTAATCGTTTAATGTCAAGTTCTCGCCCTGAATATCACAGTTTTTTAGAAAGATTAAATTTATCTAAAGATGAAACTGATTTAATGAAAATATTGGCTCATACAGATGGAAAAAGAGAAACAGATTCACTAACTATTTTTCCTTATCCATCTATAGATGAAAAGGGGAAATATCATTTATATTTTTTAGCACATGGTTTACGATACCTACCACCTGAAACAATAACTCATATTGAAACAATGAAAAGAGGCGAGCAACTTTGGTTAGCACATGAATTTCATAATCCCTATGACAATAAAGCCTTAACTATTAATACAGCAGATCATTATATTGTGGGTTATTGTCCTCGATATTTAGTAGGAAATATATTCGATATTTTAATGCAAGAACCACAATTAGTAGAGGTTAAAGTTGCCAAAATAAATCATAAACCTACACCAATTAAATTTCGTTTATTATGTGAGATGATTTATTCAGGAATTGAAGGTTATTGTCCTTTCCAACAAAAAGAGTATCAACCAATTTCACAAGTAAATAACTGTGCAAGTTTAAATTAATTAGAGTTCTTGCAGAACTCAGGCAATAGGCAATAGTTAAATAAATTTAGGTTTTCTGTATTAGAATTGATTTACTTTTTGCTTATGCAAGAGGTCTATTATATTTAACTAAAATTGACACTCTCTACTTGGATGTAATTCAAATAATAATCTAAACTGGGTCGTGAAATGCTATTATCATGCCTGTATTTTCCCTGTTTTCTTTTAACAAACCTTTAGTTTTAAAAGTGCATTGTTGCTCCAAAGTTTAAAAATAAAATGATGAAAAAAATCGTTTTCATGATTGCTTGATTATTTTTAAATCATTAATTATTAATTATAGAAATTTTGATTTATTTACCTATTCTGGATTATAAATCGCTCCCATAAATAAAATTGTTTCTGTTTGCCAATCTTGAATTACACAGAAAAATGGTCGATCTATTTTCAGATTAAATGGTTCGATAGTATTAACAGAAGTGGCACGAATACCTATAGATGTAATGGCTGCTGCTTCTGTGCCTTCCTCATTAACTTCTAAAAAGGTTTTATGTTTAACTGCATCAATATATACTGGTTGTTCGCTCATACCAGAAAAATCAGCAATTTTAGGATTAAAAATTATACCCATTCCTAATTGACTTAAAGCTGATTTTAGTTCAACTTCATAATCTAACTGAAAACGAGGCATTTGTACTCTACCCTCAAGATACTTAAATTGTGCCATCCAATGATTCCAGTTTTCTGGTGTCAATTGATTGATAAAAGTTTCTAAACTATTATTAGTTTTGGGCAAAAAGATATACATACTTAACCTTGTTTCTTGACCATAGGGCAAGCTTACAGCTTGAAATTCATCATTTTCATAATATTTATATCTGCCAAAATTAAACATCATTGGCAGATTTGTTTCCTCTTCTTCAGATATATAAAAAGTCTTTTCTTTTGTTTTGGCTTTATCAAATTGATATTGCCAATCTCCCTTAAAATAGATAGCATTAATTAAAAACATTGTATCTGAAGGTTCAATTTCATTAATAATCTTTTCAATTTTATTTTTAGTATTATCTTTTACCCATTTATTAATAATATTTAATGATTCAGCTTGATTAAAATCCAAAATTTCTGTCTTGGCTTGATAAAATTCCTTAGTATTATTGATAAATTCTGGTTTAAAAGAAAAATCTTGTCTCATCCATAAAGAATTAGCAATTGCTAACTCAATTGCAGGATCGGCATTGACTAAATTTTCTTGTAAAGATTTATTTGCCTGATTAATTTCCTCAAGACTCATTCCTTGTAACTCTAAAGCATTAAGCATTGCTTGTTGAGTATTACCATTTGCGCCATTATAAGCCATAGCTAAAGCAATAGAAATACTATTAGGAGAAATAAATATATTCTTCTGTTTATCTTCGGCAAAAATCTGAGAAAATATCTTAAATGCAAATTTAGTATTACCATCTATTAGATTTTCTTCTAAATTCATTGGTTTATTTTCAGTTGGATTAGAATCATTTTGTGATATGTAGTCTCCGTTTGCTGCTGAAATAAAATTATATGAAATCACAGATATTATTATTGCACTTAAAGAAAGTAGAATTTTCCAGTTCATTTTATTTTTGCCATTATCAAAATTAATACTTAATATCTAGCTTATCATTTAGTTTTAAAATGACCACCCTTGAAAAATTTATAATAAAAACTTAAATATTTGTCTAATTAATTTTCTCAAACTACTTATTATGAAAAAAATCTGGAAAAGTTACAAAATTTCACTACTAATTATTCTGTTTAGCCTAGCTGTAGGTATTGCTCCCATAATATCAGTATTGGTATCTAGCATCATTGCGGGTATTGGTGGCTGTCAACTCAACGAAGGTGTGCTTAATCCGTGTCAGATTGGCCCGTTTGAGTTAAGTAACGTTTTATATACGATGTTTGTGGCGGGCTGGTATATATTTTTATCCATTCCACTGGCATTTCTGGGATTAATAATTGGCTTAATTAGTTTTTTTATTCAAGCTTCAAAGAATAGAGGTAAGTAATGAAAATTCCACTCTTATTCTCGCAAATCTTAACAAATTACAATTTTAAAAAGTCCCAAATCAAATTTTTAATTTGGGTTGCTTTGCTTTCTTTTAAATCAATTCCTGATAGAGAAATTTGCTGAGAATGATTTAATGTCAAAATAATGTTGTAACTGTAATAAACTCGATTATTAGACCTATAACGCCTTGTTTTTAAAGTTCTGAGTGCTGTAATTTCTTCTAGGTTATATTCTAGAATTTGTTTACTGAATAATCTGAATGTTTTGATAGTTACCTTTCCTAAATTGCGATCGAAACAAACTATTTTTTGAACAGCTAAAAAACCAATAAACAAGCCCAGACAAATAAATATTCCAGCAAATAAAAAGCCCTCTATAGCTCCTCCTTCAGTAATGGCTAAAAAAAGAGCTAAACATCCCACAGTAAAAAAAATAGCCGAAATCGCTCTTGTAAACCAGACTAAAATAGCTGGATTTTTGAGAACTAGACAAGTAGAGCTTTGTTCTACAATTTGCATTTATTTTTACTCCTTCCTATGTAATTGTCGTTAATCAAGTTAAGGTGTAATAGTTAAATCACAGATTATCCATACATAAGATTAAAATGAATGAAGATAATTAGGTGTCAATTTTCCTAAAGTGGTGGAGGTTAGAGTCAACTGTGACTTTTGCAGAAATTCTCGAAAAAGGTGGTATCGCAATTTGGCCACTGTTATTTTTATCAATACTGGCTTTAGGTACTATCCTTGAGCGTCTAGTTTTTTGGTCGATATTTTTATTGAGGGAAAGAGGTATTGTCGAAAAAATTCTCGAAACGGCTGTTCATGATTGGCATGGGGTAATAGAAATTGCTCGAAAATATCGAAATCATCCCATTGGTAATTTTCTCTATACTCCCTTAAAACTGAATAATCCAGATCCTGAAGTGTTTCATTTAGCTTTAGAATCGGCTGCTGATGATGAGTTAGCGTTAATGCGTAAGGGCGATAAAGTCTTAGAAGCAGTAATTGCTTTGTCTCCCTTACTGGGATTATTAGGGACAGTTTTAGGTTTAATCAATGCTTTAAGTCCAATTCAAACCATTGGAGATCTTGGTTCTGCGGCTACAAGTGCTGTTACTCTTGGTATTAGTGAATCTCTAATTTCTACGGCGGTAGGATTAGTAATCGCCATTATTAGTTTAGCTTTTTATCGGGTTTTTCAAGGTTTTTGGGTTAACCAAGTCAGAATTTTTCGTAAAGCAGGAAGTGAATTAGAGGTTATTTACCGTATCAAATGGTTTGAAGAAGAAGCACAGTTAGAATCAGAGATTTCCTTGTCTCCAGAAAACACAAAATATTAATAGATTAGTTATTCGTTATTAGTTATTCGTTAATTAATAACCAATAACGATTCATTATTAATCAGAAGAAATTAACTATAAAATATCAATAATTATGGCTACATCTAAAAATATTAAACATCGTTCTAGATCTGTTCATACTCCCGTACGACCTTTTCAGCTTAGAGTTGATGACACTAATCCTAATCAAGAAGTACGTATAGACATTGTTCCTTTAATTGACGTTATTTTTTGTATTCTGACCTTTTTTATCTTAGCGGCCGTCGCTTTTTCCCGTCAGCAAGCAATTAATCTTGACTTACCAAAAGCAGCTACTGCTACTCCACAAATGCGAGAAATGTTATTAGTTAGTATGGATCAATTTGGTGAAGTTTATGTGGAAAAAGAAAGAGTAGTAACTAGGGACGAACTTAATCAAGAATTAAGAAAATACTTAGTTTTAAATCCCAAGGGTTCTATTGTTTTAAATGCCGCCAGAAATGTTAGTTATAACAAAGTAATTGAATTATTAGACTCTTTACGAGAAGTAGGAGGAGACAGGGTAGCTTTAGCCACTTTACCCGGAGAATCACAAAAACCAATGATTTTAAATCCAGATTTTGAAACTCCGAATAATACCCAATTAAATATCATTCCTGATGCGTCTCCTAACAATCAATCAGAAACTGAAAATCCTCCTCCTGTAGTGCCTCTTCCTCCCACTGATTTTTTACCTAAAACTGAGACGAATAATAGCAATTAGGATTTGTTGAATTAATGTATGAAATTTATTTATCTGGATTTAGTCATGCCCCCTAAATCCCCTGCCCTCGTGACCACCAGAATTGGGGCTTAGGGGGGCAATTATCGAGGCATTTCCGCCAAAATTATCCGAATTAAATAGATAATATCTCAATTATCCTATAAATAGACCTATTGCATAAGTAACTCGTAAATCAATTCTAATACAGAAAACCTGAATTTATCTAACTATTGCCTATTGGCTATTGCCTGACTTCTGCAATTCGTCTAATAAAGATAAATAAATTAGACCTCTTGCAAAACTAAAATGAAAATCAATTTCTATAGAGAAATAGTTAATTTTTTCCCCTGTTACCTCTTGCCTGTTGCCTCTTGCCCGACTTCTGCAAGAAGTCTATTATTCCCACTTCAGCGTAGCGGGTGGAAATGTTTATTTTACGGGTAAGATAACCGTTACAGTTGTACCCACCCCCCTGTCACTGGTTATCCTAATTGTACCACCATGTAAATCTACAAACTTTTTTACCACAGTTAGACCTAACCCCGAACCGATAATATTGCTCGTATTAGCTCCCCGATAGAAAGGTTCAAATATACGATCTAAATCGCTTTTATCGATGCCAATTCCTCGATCTTGAATTACAAAAGTCACTTCTCTGGGTTTACAATTTACACTGAGTTCAATTAGGCTACCATCAGGGGAATATTTACTCGCATTAGAGAGTAAATTAGTCAAGATTGAATCAATTATTTTTTGGTCTAAACAAATGCGATTGCATTCTCCTTGACTAACAAAATCAAAGGTATATTGATTATTCGTATTAACTTTTAATTGTTTAACTAGATCATCACAGAATTGTTTCAAATTACAAGGTTCAGGATTGCATGAAATCTTCTCAGCTTCGAGGCGATTAATGGTGAGAATATCTTCAATCAAAACCTTCATCTTTTGAGCAGCTAATTCCACCTGCGCCAACTTTAGCAAGTGTTTCTTCTCTGACCATTGATGATAGAAAGTTAGTAGTGATTGGACTGTGATTAAAATAGTAGTAAGGGGAGTGCGTAATTCATGGGAAATCATTGATAAGAATCGGTTTTTTGCGATTAAGGTTTCCTTTTGTGTTACCAATAATTCTTGACGATTTGCTTCTGCTTGTTTTTCCTGAGTAATATCTATTGCTAACCCAAGGATTTGTTCTGGTATTCCTTCAGCATTTTGCATAAAAATAACTTCTTGATTCTGAAAGTAGTGCCATTTCCCTTGGGCGTTTTTGAGATGTAGTTCTTCTTCCCATACCTGATTATCTTGATTTGTAACCATAAATTTTTTGTTTAGCTGTTCAAATTCTTGATTGTTTTTGTTGTGGCTAAATTTTTCTTTCACTAAATTGATATTTTCATTTTGACTATGGCGAAAATATTCACCTAAAAATTCTTTTCCCATCTCCTGCATTTGGACTGTGGGAAAACCAAAAAATTCTCTGCCATAACGATTGA
>CAYPSO010000011.1:10389-60294 GCA_964413275.1 uncultured bacterium
ATCTCCTGCATTTGGACTGTGGGAAAACCAAAAAATTCTCTGCCATAACGATTGAGATAGATGTTGCGTCCTTGTTTGAGATCTAAAATATAAATCATGGCAGGAGTGTTATCGGCTATTTTCTGAAACAGAGAAGTATTTTCTTTTTCTTGAACCTTAAGCCTAGCAATCTCGGCCGCTTGTTCCTCAACTTGTTTTTCTAACTCTTGTGTGTGGAGCAAAAGTTTAGTATAAGCTAAAATCAATTTGTTGATTAGGTTCAAATTCATAAATTCATTGTGATCTCAAAGGGGAGCTTACATCGGTTTTATTCGTAATAATATTTAAATATATTGGAAACGATTAATGAGAATGTTATGAGAATCTTAATTGTTGAAGATGATAGGATTTTAGCACAAAATTTAGCTGATGCGATCGCTTCTCAAGGCTATGTCGTGGATACGGTTTTTGATGGACAAGAAGCGCAGCAACAAGTTCAGCTTGTTGACTATGATTTAATTATACTGGATCTTATGTTGCCTAAACTAGATGGACTCAGCTTGTGTCAACAACTACGTTCTCAACATTTTACCAAGCCTATTCTCATGTTAACTGCCCTTGATACTAAAAACGATGAAATTAAAGGCTTAGATGCAGGAGCAGATGATTATCTAGTTAAGCCTTTTGATTTATTAGTATTATTGGCACGAATCCGCGCTTTACTACGCCGAGAAACAGATTCATGCCCTATTTTAACGTGGGAGGGTTTATCTCTGAATCCCATAACCTATAAAGTTACTTACGAAGATCGATCCCTACACTTAACTCCCAAAGAATATTCAATCCTAGAAGTTCTAATGCGTCATGGACAAGCTGTGTTAAGTCGTTCTGTGATCTTAGGGAAGATTTGGTCTTTTGATGACCCTCCTTCAGAATATACCATCAAAACCCATATCAATGCTTTACGCCAAAAACTTCAGGCTGTAGGTGCTCCTAAAGATTTGATTTTAACAATTCGGGGTATGGGTTATTGTCTCTCGAACAGACAATCTCTTAACAAAAATTAAAATTTCTTATCGATTTCTTACCGATTTCTTTACTAAATCTTTTCGCTATAAGACTTAAAGTTTGAATATATTTTTACAAGTTTGAAAAAAAAATCAAGTAAAATAATGATAAGATGTTCAAACTTTTTTTATACTCGCATTTATTATTTCGATGGATTAGAAACCTGTAATCTACTCCTTAACAAAAATATACAAGAATTCTCTGAACAAGTAGATTACATTGCTCAGTTGCAAAGTAATGGGAAATTGTCCTCAAAAGAAGCTTTTGAAGAAATAGATGCTCTTTGGCAAAATCTCAAGCATAGAAAAAAAGACACTAGAAATTGGTCAATTATCAGACTTTTTATAAAACTCAAAAAATAAGAAATTATTTATCAGGAGTCAAATCAATGGAAACTCAAGTTAAAGAGTTGAAACAAAGATTAGAAGAACATAAACCACTATTAGAGATAGGTTGGTGGATCAAGATTCTCACTGATCAACCACTTTGTTTATATTACTTTGGACCTTTTGATAGTTATTACGAAGCACACTTAAATCAAGATGGTTATATCCAAGATTTGAAAGAAGAAAAAGCTCAATTAGAATTTATAGAAATTCTCTGGTGTCAGCCTCTTGAAGCAACTATTTTTTTAGACAATCAATTTGAATAGTTAATAGTTAATAGTGACTACTGTACGATCAGATTATTGATTACTTAGGTAATTTCTGGGAATAAATATCCCAATAACGGTGCGTTACGCTGTCGCTAACGACACCCTACCATTAGGAACTCTGGTAAAATCTTTTCTGAATTTCACCTTACAAGAAAAAATTGAATACTTTTAAAAAAACAACTTTTAATTATGATTACATCATCCAAGCCAATTGAGGATTATTCATTGAATAAGAGTGATTATTTAATTCTCTGCTTTTATATGAATACAACTTCTAAGTATCAGGTTATTCGTATTAAGAATATTCCTAAGTTTTTTCTAGAAAAAGTGATTTCACCCGGTGAACATTGCGTATTTGAAGCATTTTCTGAGTGCCTGTTAGAAATTAGCACTTACCAAGCCCTTCGGGCTGAAGTAATGAGTAATAAGTAATAAGTAATGAGTGAAAGCCCGAAGTTTGGTCTAAAGCCTCCTCATTCATGAGGAAAAAGCTAAAAATATAATTCAATAATTGAATCCTCTGACTTCAGGCAGAGGTATTACTCATTACTCATTACTCACTACTCATTACTCGTGAAGACAATGTTAAGACCATTATAAGTGACATTATTCCTTGTGAAAAACTTCGTTATATTGAATAAATTTCTAGGAGAGTTATGAATTCTTACAAAATTATTGATTTAACTCTATTACAGATTGCTAAAGAAGTTGAAGAAGCTTTGCTAGATTATTCAGAATATTTTGACCAAATAGCCTTTTCTCTTCCAGATTTTAAACAAAAATTAATTACCAGTGTCCTCAGTAAGATACCTAACCAGTATCTAATTGTTGAAGATGAAGCAAAATTTTTTCAAAACTATAATTTCTGTTATTTTCCTCTGGAAAAACGCTTACACATAGAAAATCTAATTCAAGTGAATATTCACTCTATGTTTCAATTACTGGAATTAAACTCTTCTATAAGTTCCTGAAGTTTAGTACAGCATGAATTATATTTTTTTATCTTAAATAATCGAAAAGATATTGGTATATTAAAGGTTATTATTTCTACCCATCCTAAATATATGGAATAAGAAGAATATTTATAGAGTCAAAAACTAATTTGTTTGACTTAAACAAATCCTAAAATACTAATTTACCTTACAATAGAATTGCTGTGCTCAAAAAAATAACTATCTATTAGACGAATTGCAGAAGTCAGGCAATAGGCAATAGGCAATAGGCAATAGGCAATAGTTAGATAAATTCAGGTTTTCTGTATTAGAATTTATTTACGAGTTACTTATGCAATAGGTCTATTATGAATAGATTCAATCGGCTATGAGTTAATCTTTAAAAAGATTGCGAAATATATAGCAATTGAAAATAAGTTAGAAAAAAGACAATACAGTCTTACTTTAAGAAAAGAAGCCCAAAAAGAGATTTAGATAAATATAGATAATTTTTATTCATAAAAATGCTTAATTTTGAACAACAACCAGAAGAAATACGCAATCAAATCCAATCTTTAGCTGATGAATTTATAGATAAAGACGATCCCGCAGGTTGGTTTGATGTACTTTATCAACAAGCCCAGGGAGACTTTGCCAAAGTGCCTTGGGCTAAAATGATTCCCTATCCCTACTTACAAGAATGGTTAGAAAAATATCAGCCTAATCCCGAAGAAAAATCAGCTTTAGTCATTGGTTGTGGCTTAGGAGATGATGGTGAAGCCTTGAGTAAATATGGTTATCAAGTAACAGCTTTTGATATTTCACCAACAGCGATAAATTGGTGTCAACAAAGATTTCCTAATTCTAAAGTTAATTATATAGTCGGAAATTTATTAGCCGAAAATCCTCAATGGCATGGTCAATTTGATTTTGTCTTTGAGTGCAGAAATATTCAAGCTTTGCCCTTAAATGTTAGAACTCAAATTATTAAATCCATTGCTAATTTCGTCGCTGTAAATGGTTCATTACTCGTGATAGATAGACTCAGAGAAACAGAAACCGAGCCGTTAGGCCCACCTTGGGCTTTATCAGAACAGGAATTTAACCAATTTGAACAACTTGGACTTAAAGTAATTAACCGAACTGTATATGAGGAAAACGAAATTATCACCCTCACCATAGAATATAAGTTATATGAAAATAATAACTAGGGAATTTACCAACTCAGAAATACAACAACTTACACCTGTTTATTTAGCTTATATTGGTGATGCAGTTTACGAATTGTATATTCGCCAATGTTATCTCTTGCCTAAAACCAAGATGTCTGATTACCATAAACAAGTGGTAGATCAAGTAAGAGCAGAAACCCAAGCAACCCATTTGCGATCGCTAGAAATTCATCTTAATGATGCTGAAAAAGATATTCTACGTCGTGGTAGAAATGCAGCAACAGGATGTCCTAGAAGGTTATCACCCGAAATTTATCAACTAGCTACTAGCTTAGAAACTTTAATCGGCTATCTCTATCTTACAGATGAGCAACGGTTAAATCAGTTATTGTCTCATTTAGAGTTAAAACAAATTTAAAGATATGTTCAAGGACAAAAATTCCAAAATTGGCACTCCCAAACCTCAACTTAGTCGTAACAAAAATATTGTTAAGCCCACAAATATTGTTAAACCCGCTAAAAGTTTCCAAAACCCCACAAAACCTCTTAAAAATGAGGAATCAGAAAGAGATAACGATCTCGTTTTTGGTATTCATTCTGTTTTAGCAGTTTTAGAAAGCGATCGCAATGTAAATAGAATTTGGATTACGCCAAAACTCAGGTATGGCAACCGTTTTCACTCTCTTCTTACCCAAGCTAAGGCTAACGGCACTATTATAGATGAAGTCGATCTTCAACGTCTGAATCAAATTACTGAAGGTGGTAATCATCAAGGTATCGCCGTTCAAGTTTCTCCCTATTCCTATGTAGAGTTAAGCGAGCTGATTACTCAAGCCAAAGAAACTACAGATTCTCCTGTAATTGTAATTGCTGATGGGATCACCGATCCCCATAATTTAGGGGCGATTATTCGCACGGCTGAAGCTTTAGGCATACAAGGTTTAGTTATTCCCCAACGTCGAGCGGTGGGAATTACTTCCACAGTAATGAAAGTTGCGGCGGGAGCTTTAGAAAATTTCTCCGTTGCTAAAGTTATTAATCTCAGCCGGGCTTTAGAAGAGTTAAAAGAAGCTGGTTTCTGGATTTACGGCACAAGTGCCAAAGCTGAAAAATCATTACACCAAGTTGATTTTAGCGGAGCAATAGGTTTAGTTATTGGTGCAGAAGGCGATGGTTTGAGTCTTTTAACCGAACGTAATTGCGATTTTCTAGTGTCTATACCTCTTAAAGGTAAAACCCCTAGTTTGAATGCTTCTGTGGCAACAGGTATGTGTTTATATGAAATTTGTCGCCAACGTTTAGGTAACGAGATAGATTTATCTAGACTCAGTAAAGATAAATAACGTTAGCGGTTAGCTGTTAGCTACTGACTACTGACTACTGAATATTAACTTGCTTAACATCAATAAATAATATAGACGCAGGAAAAATAGACTTTATACTTGTTGCTTATTACCTCTTGGGTTATTTTCCCCTTCCCAAAGATATTGAGAATGTACTATAACAAAACAAAGAAAAGTAACAAAATATAAAGAATATTTTTTGATCGGGTTTTAAAATCTGAAGTTATATCACTAATAGGGGCAATAGATGAAGGAAATGTTAATCAATATTCTTGATGCTTTAGGGCTAGCTTACTGGGTGGAAATTACAACTGATAATCCCCGTTGTGTTTATTATTTTGGCCCGTTTCTTAATCAAAAAGATGCGAAATCAGCTACTGATGGTTATCTTGAAGATTTAAGAGATGAAAACGCCCAAAATATTGCTTTTAGAATAAAACGCTTTAAACCAGATTATCATAATCTGACGGTTTTTGAAGATAATGGTAATAATTCTGAATTTAAACCAACTATTACCAATAAATTGTCTTCAATTAACTCTTGACAAAAACTCAAGAATAAGTAAATTAGCAAAATTAATTAGAGATTTTTTTGAAAGTTTGTGATGAAACTTTGAGCTTTCCTATATAAGCCATTTAAGGCTTATTACAAAAATATAATTAGTTTTGCCGATTTGCTTATGTGTTGAAGTAGAGACATTTTGTCTTTACTTCTTTTCAAAATTATTAAATTTGCAGATTGAAATAATTGCTTTATTAATAATCGTTTGTAGCTTATTAATAAAGTAATTACTCTATAACTTAAAAGTAATTTTTATTATAAAATAAGTAAACTCTATTAATACATATTATCTGGGTTAATTATTGTAATACTCCATAAAAAATAAAAAGTTAATAACCTAACTGGATAAATAAAGAGCATAAATTTGGTAATCTTTAAGCAAGATAATAATTGTGTGATAAGACTTATGTTCAAAAACAAAGGAAATTTTCTCCTATTAACCTTGCTTTTATTAGCAAATTCGATGGTTGCTTGTACCCAAGGTAATAATAGTAGCGATGGCACAGGTTCAAATGCTGGTAGTAGCCGTTTAGAGACTGTTAAAAGTCGCGGTAAATTAATTTGCGGTGTTAATGGACAACTGCCCGGATTTAGCTTTGTCGATCAAAATGGACAATATTCGGGTATGGATGTTGATATATGTCGTGCTGTCGCTGCCGCCTTATTTGACGATCCTAATCAGGTAGAATACCGCAATCTCAGCGCTCAAGAAAGATTTACTGCGGTTCAATCTGGCGAAGTTGACTTATTAAACCGTAATACTACTTGGACTATCAGTCGAGATACCTCTGTGGGCATGGAATTTGCACCGGTAACTTTTTATGATGGTCAAGGTATCCTAGCTACTAAGGCTAGTGGCGTTCAATCTTTAGAAGATTTAAACAATAAATCTGTTTGTGTTCAATCGGGTACAACTACAGAGTTAAACTTAACCGATCAAATGCGTAAACGGGGTTTAAACTATATTCCTGTAGTATTTGACGATACTGACGCAATTTATACATCTTATCAAGAAGGGCGTTGCGATGCAGCAACTTCAGATCGGTCTCAACTAATTGCCCGCCGTGCAATTATGCCTAATCCTACGGATCATATAGTTTTAGATGTGGTACTCTCTAAAGAGCCTTTAGGACCAATGGTTGCTAATGGTGACTCTGCTTGGTTTGATACGGTGAAATGGGTGACTTTTGCTTTAATTCAGGCAGAAGAATTTGGTATTAATTCCCAAAATATTAATAGTTTTTCTAATACTGAAGATCCTAGTATTAGAAGATTTTTAGGCTTAGAAGGTCAATTAGGACAAGATATGGGCTTACCTAATGACTTTACTGCTCGTGTTATTAAGCACGTTGGCAATTATGGCGAAATATACGAACGTAATATTGGTAAACCTTTTCAATTAGATCGTGGGCCTAATAATTTATGGACAGAGGGAGGTTTATTATATTCTCCTCCATTTAGATAGTTAATAGTTAATAGTTAATAGTTAATAGTTAATATTTCATGTCAAAAAACTTTTAATTATTAACTAACTTCTCAACTTATCTATTGTAGTATATTTTTTCGCTTTAATCGCTCTCAATAATTATTAATAATGAATCAAGAAAAAATACCTTTTTGGCGAGATGAACGTTTTTGGCAAATTGCTGGACAAATAATAATAGTTATTATTTTATTAATTATAATTACTTATTTTGGCAGTAATGTAAGTTTTAATCTACAAAAACTCGGCCTTAGTTTTGGTTTTGACTTTCTGAATAGACCTGCATCTTTTGCCATTGGTGATAAAATTATTGCCTATAAATCAACCGATCCTTATAGTAGGGCAATTTTAGTAGGTTTGCTTAATTCTTTACGGGTTATGTTTATAGGAATTATTCTCGCAACTATTTTAGGTATTACTATTGGTATAGGTAGATTATCTAATAATTGGTTGGTGCGCCAAATAAGCTCAATTTATATTGGTGCTATACGTAATACTCCTTTATTATTACAATTATTTTTCTGGTATTTTGCAGTATTTCTTAAATTACCTAAAATAGATAATTCTGTTAGTTTTCTTGATTTTATTTATCTTAATAATCGAGGAATGAATATTCCTTGGCCTGAAAATAATTCCACAACTTGGTTATTACTAGGTTTAATAATGTTTGGTATTATTTTAAATTGTATTTTATGGTGGAAACACCTTGAACTTATCGAAAAAGAAGGTAAATCTGGACAAGGTTTTGTTTATATTATTATTGCTATAATCATTATCTCAATATTGGCTTTAATATTTGGTTTAGACTGGAATCTACCTCAATTTGAAAGGGAAAATGGCTTTATACAAGGTGGTTTAACTCTTTCTCCAGAATTTGCCACTATTTTATTTGGTTTAACTTTTTATACGGCTGCTTTTATTGCGGAAATAGTAAGAGCGGGTATTCAATCAGTTAATAAAGGACAATGGGAAGCAGCAAAAGCTTTGGGTTTAAGCTCAGGTTTAGTCATGCAATTGGTTATATTTCCCCAAGCATTGCGGGTAATTATTCCTCCTTTAACTAGCGAATTTTTAAACTTAGTAAAAAACTCTAGTTTGGCGATCGCCATTGGTTATAATGATATTTATGCTATTGCCAGCACCACATCTAATCAAACGGGTAAAGCAATTGAAATGTTATTAGTCGTTATGGCAACTTATTTAACTATTAATTTAATTATTGCCTTTATTATGAATAATTTTAATCGTGCTGTCCAAATAAAAGAGAGGTAAAATTATCATTTATGGTACAACAAATATCATCTCAAAATATTATCTATCCTGATAGTGATGGACAACCAATGGCAGATAATACCAAACAATTTAGATGGATTGTAACTATTAAAGAAAATTTAGAAATTCTTTTTGCTAATAATCCTGATGTATTTATTGCAGGTGATTTATTATGGTATCCGGTATCTGGGAATAATAAAATTAGAAAAGCACCAGATGTTATGGTAATTTTCGGCAGACCAAAAGGCGACAGAGGTTTTTATAAACAATGGGAAGAGGAAAATATTGCTCCTCAAGTAGTATTTGAAATTCTTTCCCCCGGAAATACTTTTAAAGAAATGTTAGAAAAGCTACAGTTTTATCAAGAATATGGAGTACAAGAATATTATATTTACGATCCAGATAAAATAGAATTGACGGGTTTAGAAAATAAAAATAATAGATTAGAAATCATAGATCCAATTAACAATTGGATTAGTCCACTATTAAAGATAAAATTTGAAGTTACAACAGAAACTTTAAAGATATATTATCCTGACGGACGAAAATTTATGACAACCTTAGAATTAGAAGAAATCAGAAAAAAAGAAAGAGAAAGAGCAGAACAAGCAATGCAACAATTACAGCAACAACAAGAAAAATATAATCTACTCTTACAAAAGTTAAAAGACAAGGGCATTAATCTAGAAGACTTACAAACTTAATTATTTACACTAAAAAATGTTACAAACTACTGCAATAAATCCAATAGATTGGACAAAAAAAAATCTATTTAATACTTGGTATAACAGCATACTTACTGTATTAAGTTTATTATTTATTTATTGGATCGGTTCTGGATTAGTTAATTGGATTTTTAATATAGCAGATTGGATAGTCTTAAAAGAAAATCTCCGCTTATTTTTTGTGGGAACTTATCCAATTCAACTTTTGTGGCGAGTTTGGTTAAGTCTAATCATAGTAACTTTTTTAGGAGGTTTATCTTGGGGAATATTAAGTATAAATAAAACTTTATTTAATCGACAGACTTTAATGATTCTTGGCATTATATCCTTTACTGGTATAATAATTATGATGCCATTGGGATTACAAGCAGGACTTTATTTATTAGGTTTAATTCTCCTCATCGTAACAGTAGCATTTTTAACAAAAAATTATTTAACTCAACTTTACTCTTTCAATAAATGGTTGCCATTAATTTGGTTGATTACCTTTTTTATCGTAACATCTTTAGTCAAAGGTGGATTATTACTTAAAGAAGTTAGAATAGAGCAATTTAGTGGTTTACTTTTAACTCTTTTTGCAGCCATAATTAGTATTGTTTTATGTTTTCCTTTTGGAGTATTACTAGCATTAGGTCGTCAAAGCAAACTACCAGTAATTCGCTGGTTATCCATTGGCTATATTGAAATAATTCGCGCCCTTCCTTTGCTTGGTATTTTATTTATGGCACAAATAATGTTACCTCTAATTTTACCGAGTGATGTGAGATTAGATAGAGTAATTCGGGCAATTTGTGGATTTGTTTTATTTGCCTCAGCCTATTTAGCAGAAAATATTAGAGGTGGATTGCAATCAATTCCTAAAGGTCAAACAGAAGCCGCAAAAGCCTTGGGATTAAATATGCCATTGGTGTTGATGCTAATTGTTTTACCTCAAGCAATTAAAGCCGTAATTCCGGCTATTGTAGGACAATTTATTAGCTTATTTAAAGATACATCTTTGTTATCAATTGTTGGTTTAATAGACTTATTAGGAATTTCTCAATCCATATTATCTAATCCTAAATATATTGGCAGGTATCAAGAAGTTTATCTTTTTATTGCTTTAATTTATTGGATTTGTTGTTACGCTATGGCATTAGCTAGTAAAAATATTGAAAAAAAACCTAGCTAAATTAAAAATTTAAAAAACAAAACACTAATCTTTATTAAGGAATTAAAAAATGACAATCTCACTAGATTTTTCAATAATTGCTGAAAACGTAGAAAAATGGTATGACAATAATTTTCATGTTTTGCAAGGAGTAAGTTTAGAAGTAACCAAACAAGAAGTAGTAGTAATTATGGGGCCATCTGGTTCTGGAAAATCTACTTTTATTCGTACATTTAACGCCCTCGAACCTTATCAAAAAGGTAGAATTACTATAGATGGAATTACTCTTTCCCATGACTTAAAAAATATTGAAGCTATTCGTCGGGAAGTGGGTATGGTATTCCAACAATTTAATTTATTCCCCCATCTAACTGTACTTAATAATGTTAGTTTAGCTCCCATTTGGGTACGTCGTTGGACGAAAAAACAAGCAGAAGAAGTAGCTATGCAACTACTCGAAAAAGTGGGTATTCTCGAACAAGCCCATAAATATCCGGGGCAACTATCTGGAGGGCAACAACAACGAGTTGCCATTGCCCGTGCTTTAGCGATGCAGCCCAAAATAATGTTGTTTGATGAACCTACATCCGCCCTCGATCCAGAAATGGTAAGGGAAGTCTTAGATACTATGCGTAATTTAGCTGATTCAGGCATGACTATGGTATGTGTTACCCATGAAGTGGGTTTTGCCCGTGAGGTAGCTGATAGGGTAGTATTTATGGATGAGGGAAAAATAGTAGAAATTGCGACTCCTGAAGATTTTTTTAATAATCCTCAAGAAGAGAGAAGTCAAAAGTTTCTTTCCCAAATTTTGTAAATTCAACTTATTGAGAATGTCAGATATTAAAACAAAATTAATCGAAGAAATAGCCGATGTTGATTGGTGCGAACTTATACCCCACGCTCAAAGAGATGCCATAATCATAGTAAATAAAGATTTAGATTTAATTGAAGTTGGTTTAGCAATAGCTAATGATGATGCTTTACTCGTACAAAATTGGATTAGCGAACAACTTATTCGTAAACCCTTGGTTGAGGAATTAGGAGATTGGAATAGCCAACCCCATAAACAGTTTACTACTGTGATTATTCAACCTTTTGTATTGATAAAAGAAAAATAATAACCTATAACTTTTAGTAATTTTTTGCTATTATTAAAGTATTAATTAGAACTTGCGATCTGCAAAGCAGATAGCATTTTATACTATTGATTATTATTAGTTTATTTTTATGGCAGTAAAAAAACAGTTTTCTAGTTTTGAAGAAATGCTAAAGAGTAGCAACACACCAATATTAGTTGATTTTTATGCTACTTGGTGTGGTCCTTGTCAAATTATGGCACAAGTTTTAGATCAAGTTAATTTACAGATGGGGGAGAAAATACAAATTGTCAAGGTTGATAGTGACAAATATCCTGTATTATCTTCTCAATATCAAGTGCAAGCTTTACCAACTTTGATTTTATTTAAAAACGGACAACCCATACAAAAATTTGAAGGAGTTGTACAAGCACCCCAGTTAATGCAACATTTACAATCATTGATTTAAAAAGTTTTAGGTGTAAGGGAAGTTCTATTTCTTCTTAATAAAATGAATGATAGTGGGCAATTTTAGTAATAACATCAGGACACATTAATTGAATTTTAGATTACCATTAAAATCTAACTATTAAAATAGGATAGATAAACTTAAATCAAGCAACTATCCATCCTATAACAACTAATATTTGTAGCAAATTAATTTACCATTTTTTATAAGGTAAAAACTTACCACACATAATAACTTGAACTCTGTCGCCTTTAGGATCTTCTACTTTGTCAACTTCAATAGAAAAATCGATCGCACTCATAATTCCATCACCAAATTTTTCATGAATTACAGCCTTAACAGGCATTCCATAGACCTGCATAATCTCATAAAAACGATAAATTAAAGGATCGGTAGGAATAACAGGATCTAATGAACCTTTTAACGGCGGAATAGTTAACTCCTCAGCCATTTCTTCAGGAAGTCCTAAAGCAGAAATAAGTTTTTTAGCTTCTGCTTGATCGGCACTAGCTTGACGATAAATCACCGCAGCAATCCAAGTTTCATCACATCCTACTGCTTTTTCTAAATCTTCAAAAGTTAAACCTTTCGCTTTTTTAGCAGCAAGAATTTTTTGAGTAATTTCTGCGATCACCATAATTTTATTCTCCTTTTTTTGCAATATTTTATAATAATTTTAAGGGAAATTATAGATAAAAAATTAATAAATTTATTCCTTTCTTTCCCAACGAAACTTACGTTCTGATTCAGTAATTAACAAATCGTTAATACTGGCATAACGTCGTTGCATTAATCCATTTTCCGCAAATTCCCACATTTCGTTACCGCAGGAGCGATACCACTGCTCAGAATCATCATGCCATTCATATTCAAAACGTACAGCAATGCGATTATCGGTGAAACACCAAAGTTCTTTTTTTAAGCGATAATCAAGCTCTTTTGCCCATTTACGGGATAAAAAAGCTTTAATTGCTTCCCTGCCAGAAAAAATTTCGGCTCGATTGCGCCATTCAGAATCGGGAGTATAAGCCAAAGCAACCCTTTCAGTATCTCTAGTATTCCACGCATCCTCTGCTGCTTGAACTTTCTGTTTGGCGGTTTCTAGGGTAAATGGGGGTAAGGGTGGTTTTAATTCCATGACTATTTGCGTTTAATTCTAGCTTCTTCCACCGCACGAGTTTCCCGATAGAGATGTTCTTCCATCTGCATTTTGAGCTTATGATATTCAGGATGTTCCTCAACTTGCGATCGCTTTCTAGGGCGAGGAAACGGTACTTCTAGAATTTGAGCTATTTTCGCTGCCGGCCCTTTGGTCATCATTACAATTTTGTCGGAGAGTAACAAAGCCTCGTCAATACTGTGAGTAATCATAATTACAGTTTTGCGATGTTCTTCCCAAATTCTTTCGATTTCCTCTTGTAAAAAGCCACGAGTTAAAGCATCTAACGCTCCAAAAGGTTCATCCATAAGTAAAATTTGCGGATTAATGGCTAAAGCTCTAGCAATTCCTACTCTTTGCCTCATACCCCCCGATAATTCGTGGGGATGTTTGGTTTCTGCCCCTTCTAAACCGACTAATTGAATATGCTCTTTAATAACCCTTTTTTGTTGGGTTGCTGACATCTTCGGATAAACAGTTTCTACGGCAAAACGGATATTTTCATACACCGTCATCCAAGGCATTAAAGCATAACTTTGAAACACCATACCACGATCTGGCCCCGGCCCTTGAATGGGTTCTTTATTCATCATTACTGAACCATTGGTGGCAAAACTTAAGCCCGCAATAATATTTAATAAAGTTGATTTTCCGCATCCAGAAGGCCCGATAATACTCACAAAAGTATTATGTTCAATGTCAAGGTTAATATTTTCTAGAGCCACAAACTCTGGTTTAGCAGAGCCAAAAATACTACTTATTAATCCTTGTTTTGTGGAAAATACCTTAGAGACATTTCTTAAACAAAGTTGAATATTATCGTTTGTTTCTAAACAAGTTAAATACTCAGTTTGAGATGATATAGTCATGATGATTTTTTACCAAATGATACCAAATTTTCCAGATAGGCAAAGATTTGATCTAATAAAAGTCCTACCAATCCAATAATTAAAATTGCCACAATTATATTAGGTAAATAAAGGTTATTCCATTCATTCCAAATAAAATAACCTAATCCCGTACCTAAAAGCATTTCTGCCGCCACAATTACTAGCCAAGAAATACCCATACTAATCCTTAATCCAGAAATAATATTAGGTAATGCTGCGGGAATAATTACTTTAAAAATTGTTCTTAATTTGGAAGCACCAAGGGTTTTGGATACATCTAAATAGTCAGGGTTTACATTAGCAACGCCAAAAACTGTATTGGTTAAAGTAGGCCAAATACTACTAATTAAAATGATAAAAATCCCTGTTTTTTCTGAATCTCGAAATATATACAATCCTAAAGGTAGCCACGCTAGGGGAGATACGGGTTTTAGAAGTTGAACATAGGGATTAAAGGCTTTTAAGGCTACCTTAGACATCCCTATTAAAATACCCAAAGGTACAGCAACCACCGATGCCATGATATAACCGATGGCTACCCGTCTCAAACTAATTAGTAAGTTCCAGCCAATTCCTAAGTCGTTTGGCCCATTATCAAAAAATGGATTAGTCACCCACCACCAAAACTCTTTTAACGTAAGGGAAGCGGTGGGCATTCCTTTGGAGAAAATCTTGGCATTTGCTCCTAATTCCCAGAATAATAAAAAAAGTCCCAAGGAAAGCAGAAAGATGGCAAAGGCTTTAAAGTTTTCGTTTTTGGTTAGTTGTTGAAATTTTGATTGAGGTTTGGCAAAATTCATTTTTTATTGAAATAAAAAGTTGGTTGGGGATATGGGCTTGATTTGAATGAACCGCAGAGGGCGCAGAGAGGGTTACTGGTGTTTTTCATAGTCGATGGATGAGGGTGAGAGGGATGGTTTAATTGTTAAGGGTTTTGATTCTGATTAATAATTAATTGCGGCTCTTTGTTAGCTTTAACCAATCACTAATCAATGATTACTTAAAAAAACTGATAACTGATTTAAACTCCATATTTTTTGATTTGTTCTTGGACGTATTCACCGGGTTTTTCTGGATTAAATTCGTCAAATTCCAGTTTTTCAGTGCGGTAAATTTCTTCTGGGGGAGTTTGACCGACTTCTTTACCTAATTCTCTGGCTAAATCTGTTAAAAATATTTCTTTTCCTAATTCGTTATACTTGCCATCGGTAATAACTTCTTTGGCTTTGCCATCTCCCTGTAAATCCCAACGCACTAATTGAGACATAATCCAATTTGCGAAACTTTGCCAAGGATAAGGATCGAAATCTATGCGATCGGGAATATCTAGTTGATTCCCTAAGCCATCTTCAAATTTACCTGTCAAAACTGCTTCTACCACTTCCACAGGTTGATTTAAAAAGGCTCTTTCTGAGATAGCTGCGGCAATTTCTGGACGATTGCCCGGTTTACTGGCATATCCTGCGGCTTCAATGATGGATTTATTTAAGGCTCTAAAGGTGTTGGGATTATCGTTAATCCAATTATCACTGGCGGCAAAAGCACAACAGGGATGTCCTGGCCATAAATCCTTAGTTAACTTATGAATAAAACCCGCACCTTCATAAACCGCCCGTTGATTAAAAGGATCGGGCATGAGATAACCATCAATATCCCCAGCGACTAACTGAGCAATACTATCTGGGGGAGGTACAGGGCGAATGGTAACGTCTTTATCTGGATCGATTCCTCCCGTTGCTAGATAATAGCGCAGGAGTAAGTTGTGCATGGAATAGGGGAAAGGCACACCTAAAACAAAGCCTTTAAAGTCAGCCGGGCCATTTACTTTGCCTTTATGTTTAGTGGCAATGGTGATGGCTTGTCCGTTAATATTTTCGATACTTGCAAGTTTAACGCCAAAGGAGGCAGAGCCGAGTCCCAAGGTCATGGCGATGGGCATGGGTGCTAACATATGATAAGCGTCTAATTCTCCTGCGATCGCAGAATCTCTTACTGCGCCCCAACTAGGCATTTTAACAACTTTAGCATTAAGTCCGTATTTTTTATAGAAGCCTAAAGGCTCGGACATAATAATCGGTGTGGCGCAGGTGATGGGAATAAATCCTATTTGTAAATCTGTTTTTTCTAAATTTGAAGTATCAATAGAAGCAGGGGGAGCATTTTCAGTTTCTGGTGTGGAGTTATTACAAGCATTAGCTACAGTAACTAAAGCTGCACCAACTGCAAGATTTTTTAAAAAACTTCTGCGGGTAAAACCACCATTGCGCACTGCATCACCAAAAAATTCTCCCGCATTTGCGCCAAAAGCTGCGGCGAAGGCGTTGTCTAATCCTCCAGCTATTTGAGCTAATTCTTTAATTAATTTTTCTGTTTTAGGATTACCTTGGGATGATATTTTGAGGAATAATTCTTTACGTAATTCCGCCGAATTAACTGCTTGTGCAACTTGAAAAATTTCGGGTTTATAAATACCCATTTTTACTAAATCATCTATCATATCCACAGGGTCTTTTGGCATAGTTTCCATAAATTGCCAATGATCCTGAGTTGCATGAAAATTGCCGCACTTTATACATAGATTTTGTGCGTTTTTCCACTCATCCCGTTGAGATAAATGAAGTGTTGTCATAATTATAAAAACCTTAATAATTAATTTTTAGTTTGGTCTATTATTAAGGTTTTCTTAAAAAATAATTTGTAATCAATGATACAAATTGCTTATTGGTGAGTAATTATGTAGTTACTATCTAAATATTTCAATATTCAAATATGTTATTTATTCAACCATTCTTCACGACTAATACCAGCTTGATTTAATATACGTTGTAATAAACCAACACTAATTTCAGTTTTATGAGGATTAGGAATAATTAAGGTTACATTTCCTCGACGCATTTGAGGATGTTTTCCACCCGCATAAGGGCCTTCAAAACCTAATTGTTTTAATCGACTAACTAAATATTGCCAGGATACAGGAGTTAATCTAGGCATAATTATTTAACGATATTAAGAGGTGAAGCAAGTTGATTCAGGTCAATGTTTGCAATAATAGGAATATCTAAACCTAAACTTAAGCGTAAACCTAACCAATCACTTAGAGCCTCTCGTAGTTCAGCTCTACAACCTTCTAAAGTGGAATTATTTGCCCACACTCCTTGCAATTGAGGAATTTCTCCCCAATAAGTGTGATCGTCTTCAATAATTTCATAAGTTGCTAATTTCATAGCTTCATCGATATAACTTGCTAACATTTTTTTTTTGATGATAAAAAATTAGTTCTTGTTTTATTATATTTGTCTTGATTACCTTGAACTTTATATGTAACTTTATCGCATAAAAATTTTTCTAAAAAATTATAGTAAACCTAATCTTTGTTCATCTTCTTCGGCAATACTTACATTAACTGCATTATTATTAATTTGATCTGATAGCACAGATTTATTTATTTTATTCCGTCCTTGAGTATAGTTAATTGTTCGACAAAATCTTGATGCTCTTTTGTGGCAACTCCTTGTTGTAAAACCTCTAAAACTTTAGCTAAATTTCCAGTTAATAAGCTATTAACATCCAACCATAATCCAGGATAAACTTCACTCTTAATAATGCCCTGCTCATTAGGTTGCAATTTTATATATTTTCCCTGTCTTAATCTAAACCAATCAAATTCACGCTCATATACTCGCCAGACTAAATATTCTTGGACTTGATTACGACGATAAACCCTGAGTTTATCATGTAAATCAATGGAAACTGTCGAAGCAGCAATTTCCACAATTAATTCTGGAGCGCCTTCTACATAGTCATCCTCATTAATAGTTGATTGACCACCTTTTTTAATCCTTAGTAAAGCATCAGGTTGAGGTTCATTTTCTTCATCGAGTATTACTGTACAATTATCCCCTATTTGAACACCCGGAGTTAAGGATTCGTAAATACCTAACCAAGTTATCACATAAGCATGAGGGTTGCCGTGTTGATTAATTCTTAGTGGTGAACCCATATAAACAACTCCTTCGATTAATTCTGCTTTTTTTACATGGGGCATTTTTTGATAACGGGTTTCAAATTCGAGGCGAGTTAATCTATCACCGTTTTCTAAAGGCAGAATTGTTGAATTAGGTTTGAAGGGACTTTGAGTCATAATCTTCAAGCTGACATTTCAAGCTAAAAGTATTTTAATTTATATAAGGCCACTACTTTTAATAATAGCTATTTTAATTAAATCTTTAAAGGCGATCACTTCCTCGTTTTGTATAAATCTTAGATAGTGATTCTTTAAGTTATTTTAGAGTTTTTAGATCGCATAACAAATAACTATGTAACTATGTAACCCTTAGCCCCTCTAGGAATAGAAGAGGAGCTAGTGATAAAAATAGTTAATTTTGTTTGAATGAATCAATCCATTCTCTTAATTGTTGGGCAGCAATATCTTTACTACCTAAACCAAAGGCAATGGCAATTGCCACAGCAATACTACCTACTAATAAACCAAAAGCTAGGTTTACAATATTAGTAGCAATGCCCATTTGTTGTAAAGCCATAGCTGAGACTAGAGTAATAATTGCAATACGAGCAGTTTGACCTAAAATTCTTGCTTGACGACTACCAGAAGAAGTAATTAAGTTGAAAGCTAGGTTGGCAAAGTATAAACCTATGGCAAAAATTAGTAAGCCGATAAAAACTTGACCAGCAATTAACAGAATTGCTCCAACCACTCTTTCTAAAGCTTGAATTTGCAGAATATCAACCGCAGTTAGAGAAGCAACTAACATAATTGCAACTAAGACAATAACTCCCGCTAATTCCGAAGGAGTCTTAGTTGCAGTTGTTTCAACTCCTTCTTCAGTTGGACGAGAAGGTGCTGAAATCCCTAACCATTGAAAAACATTATTAAAACCAATACTGGTAAGGATGTTACTCACCAACTCAGATACATATTGACCGGCAATATAGGCTAAAACAAAAATAACTGAGGCTGCAAACAGTTTTGGTAAGATAGCCAATACTTGATTGAGCATGGCAATGGCAGGCTCGGAAATTGCTTGAATTTCTAAGGCATCCAGCGCTGTAATTGAAATAGGAATCAATATTAAAACATAAACAACTGCACCAATAATTTGAGAAAGAGATTGTTTATCAGCAGTTGCAGATAGTCCAAATTTTGCCCCAATTCGATCAACTCCACTAGCAGTTAAAAGATTTGTTACTACTTTACGAATAATTTGGGCAACTACCCAACCAACTGCCCCAATAATGACGGCAGCTAAAATGTTAGGCAAAATAGCTAGAATTTCGTTCAGTAAATCTTGAACTGGTACTAAAGTTCCCTCTAATTGTAAAGTGCTGAGGACAGAAGGTAAAAATAGTAGGAAAATAAACCAATATAGAGCGTTACCAATGGTTTCGCTTAAGGATATTTGATTTTGTTCTCCTACTTCTTGTCCTAAACGACGATCTATATTTAGTGTTGTTAAAGCACGAGTAACTACCAGTTTAACTATGGTTGCAATAACCCATGCTAAAGCTAAAAGAATTCCTGCTCCAGCTATTTGAGGGATAAAGCGGGTTACTTGATCTAGTAAAGTGTTTAAAGGCTCAGAAACAGTCTCTAATTCTAGGGCATTTAAAAATGCAACTAGAGTAAAAAGAATTATTAACCAATAAACCGCATCTGACACCCATTGTTCAATGGGCAATTCTTCATTGTTTTCTTGCCCACTAATCCATTGAGCAATTTTATTATCTATGTCAGTGCGACTTAACAGGCTTTGAGCGATACTTTTGCCAATACTAGCAATAATCCAACCTACTATGAGGATTAAAATCGCCTTACCAAGGGTTAGCAAGGAAATACCTAATTCTCCTCCCATATTATTGAGCATTTCTTCAATAAAAGCTTGCCCTAATAATGATGACGATTTAGGTATAATTGTATAAATTGTCTGTGTCATTTTTCACAGTTGTATTAAATGGTTTACATGAATCTAGTTTGGATTTTAGGAGTAAATAGAAAATAATGCTATTTATCTAAAGACATAATTCGATATTGTTTACTAAGATAAAGAGGCTATTACCTTGATATGGAACAAATCAAGAACAATTGTTATAATTAATTGTTATCTTTAATACAAAAAAAATTTAAAATTCTCATATAAGAGATGATAAAATCAAGTCAGATTTTTGAACAATTTATTGAAATTAATGCAGATTTAAACAGAGTCGATCGATGTATTACTGATTTAGAATTGATGCACCAATGGCTTAACCCTTTATTACAATGTCAGCCTGTGGGAGCTTGGAGTACAGAAATTGGCGGAAAAAGTAAATTTATAATTAAAATACCGATCCTCAAACCGACACTTTTTAGCACTGTAATAGAAAGAAAAACAGGCTTGATTGTTTGGCAGTTTGAAGGTTTTTTTCAAGGATGCGATCGCTGGGAATGTCAATTTATTGATAATAATACCACTAAATTAATTAATCGTTTTCAATTTGAAATTCCCAATCCCCTTGTTAGTTGGGGCTTTAATAACTTTGCGGCCAGTTTAACAAAAAAAGATATGCAGCAACAGTTAAAAAGACTAAAACAAGTTGCAGAAAACAAATAACTAATAACTAAATATTAGTTTGTTTTTGTAACCAAGGTAAAAATAAAGATAGAGCTAAAATTATTAAAAATAAAACTAAACCAATAGTACAACCATAACTAATTTCTAATTTACTAAAGGCTTGTTCGTATAAATAATAAACCACAGTTTTAGAACTATTTAAAGGTCCTCCTTTAGTCATAATAAATATCTCTTCAAAAACTTTAGTAGCTGAAATCGCTGAAATTACAGTCACAAGTAATAAATAAGGTTTCATTAAAGGTATGGTAATATCCCAATGTTTAATAATTCCATCAGAACCATCAATGGAGGCTGCCTCATATAATTCATTAGGTATAGATTGCAATCCTGCTAAATAAATTACCATGTAATAACCTAACCCTTTCCAAATAGTTACGAGCATCACACTCCAAATGGCTAAATTAGGGCTTGTTAGCCACATAATAGGTTTTTCGATACCTAATAATTGTAAGAATTGATTGATAATACCATTGGAAGCATAAAGAGCTTTCCAAGCAATTCCAGCTACTACTAAAGAAATAATAACAGGAGTATAATAAAATGCTCTAAACCAAGTTATACCTTTGAGTTTTTGATTAACTAAAATTGCTAATCCCAAGGGAAATATTGCTAAAATAGGAACTACTACGATTAAATACAATAAAGTATTTTTTAGAGTTTGCCAGAAAAGTTTATCTTGAAATAATCTCTGGAAATTTGCTAAACCAATCCATTCTGGTGCTTTAGTTAAGTCATATTCATAACGGGTAAAACTTAACATAAATGCTTGTAAAGCTGGCCAAAAAATAGTTAAAGTTAGTAAAATTAAAGCAGGAGTTAAAAATAAATAGGGAGTTAGATGTTTAGGATAAGATTTCATTTTTAGATAATTATTTATCTTTTATTTAGTAATAATATATTACACTAAAGTTATTAAAATTATATACTTAAAAAATTAATCCATGAATCAAAATTATCAAGAATTTTTAATTAGAAATTGGCAAAAGGGCGATCTCGGCAAAGCCGAGCCACCATGTGATCGCATGGCTGCAGCAGAAGTAATTAAAAAAGTTTTAATCGAATATGGATTACCTTGGCAACCCGAAGAAGCAGATTTAGATGTTATAGAAATAGAAAAGTTTTATTTAGAAACAGGGGGAGAATTTTGGGTTGTCGAACAAGAAAATAAAATAGTTGGTACTGCTGCCTATTCTCCCATTTCTAGGGGTAATAATGCCGTAGAAATTAGAAAAATGTATTTATTACCAACTGTGAGAAGAAAAGGATTAGGGCAATATTTATTAACACAATTAGAAGAAGTTATTAACAGTAAAGGATTTAATGAAATTTGGATCGAGACAGCAAGTGTTTTAGAAGAAGCTGTTATTTTATATGAAAAAAACAATTATTTACCTGCGTTGGGAGTTGAAACTAAAAGATGCGATTTAGTTTATTATAAAAAACTTAGTTGATTTTTATTAAGTGCTTAAACAAAATTAATTACATAGCTTGATCCATAATAACTACTGTTTTTTTAGCCTCTTTTTATAACCATACTAGACTGGGGTTTTACTTTGAGTTTTCTGCTAAACTACATCTAGCTTATGCTGATCAGAGAGATGGTCACGGTACACAGCATTACTGGCGATTATTCTTTGATGATGCCCTGAAAGAAAGGATTGAGAATATATCAAAGCAAGTGGCGATTGTAGTAGCTACTGGGGAAGAAACTAAAACCGAGGCTAAGGATTACTACCAAGGCTTAAAGGAATACTACGGTATGTATTTTCGGTCAGAAGCTGAGATAATCATAGCTAAACAATTAGTTGAAGCTAAGGTATTATTCTTTGCCAATATTCGTGGCCATATTAACGGGGAAAAATCACCTGTTTCTGCATCCAAAATAACTGGTAGAATTGAGTTAGATTTTCTGATTTTTAAAAATGGGAAATGTATTTGTCTCGAAGTTGACGGTTCACAACATAACGGAAACGGTCAAAGTGAACGGGATTATGTGCGAGATAGATTGATTTTAAGGGAAGGTATTCCTACGGTGAGATTTACTGCTCAAGAATGTTTCACCCAACCTAAACAAGTTGTTGAGGAATTTCTGAATCTGTTTTAGTCATTCCACTGATTTTGAGGAACAACATTTTGTAGTTACTTTTTGTTCCCTAAGTTTTCAAACATAAAGATTTTATTAAACTTTTTCAAATTGTAGCGTAGGATACTTTTTCGGGGGGGGGAATGTCTAGCGTTAGGTTATTCGCCTTTCTTTAGTGTTGAGCTGTTGTTTGACCTGGCAGTAAAAGGGGCGACTTGTTGCTCATAAATAACTTATAAATCAAAATGAATAAATTTATTAAAATAAGTGTTATTGCTTCTTCACTTTTTTTTGCCAGTGAAACAATCTTAGCTCGAGCTGCAATAGCAAATGGTGATGACTTTCAATTTACGCCTGGTCTTGGTCTTGATTATCGGATAGGGGAAAGTTTGACTGCGTTTGCAGGAGGAACTTTAAGTTATCATATCCCTTCTAGTAATGCACAAATAGATTTTGAAAACAGATTGCAATATGACTTATTTAATCGTACTTGGGGTTTCCGAAGTATTTTGAATACAAATATTGATGGTTTTAACTTAACAGGTGAGGTATTGTTTCCTTTCTTGCTTGATGATCCTAGTTCTACTAGAGAACGATTTGGACTAGAGTATTTTGATGATAAATTTGCACTAGAGGTGATAGGTAGATCTGCAAATTTTGAACTTCAATCCCTAGAAGGCACTTTTAATTATCTTGATTCAAATCAAACATTGAGTGGAACTTATCAATATGGTGTTGTTGACGGAAATAGTCGTTTAATATTTGATTATCGCCATATACTTGAAGATAATGTTGAGTTGAATGCAACTTGGGAAAATACATGGGATGGAATACTTCCTAGTGGTGGATCATTAATAGGTTCTCGTTTATCAATAGGTTTAGGATATTCATCTGCAATAGGAGATGCAACAATACAACTTGACGCTGATTTACTTGAACCAGAAACACCTGTTGACATAACAGTAGGGCTCGATATTCGTCAATTCCCACTATCAATTAAAACTTCCATAAATTTAGGTGACACAAACTTTAATATTGCTTCTGAGCTTAAAACAAAAACAACACCCGAACCCACCTCAACCCTAAGCCTCCTAGCCCTCGGTACAGTCGGAGCAGTCTCAACCCTCAAGCGTAAACAAAAATCTAAATCCCCGGAAAAACAGACAGTCTAATTTCAAGAATGAGAATACATTACTTAACCCCTTCAGAGGGGTTTATTTTTGTTCACACTAAGTGGCGGAAACACTAGCATCATCAAGGGCAATCTAAGTTAAAGCGTTTATAGTAAAAGCACTCTAAGATTAATCAGTTTCTATAATTTGATTGCAACCATCCACGGTATAAGTTCCCCAACGGATAATGCCATCTAGGACTATGCAGTATCGCCCAAGGTTAAAGTTACTGGTTATAATCATTACGTTTGGTTCATCGGGAAATCCTCCTTGATAGATTATTTCTACCTCATTATCAATTCTTGCTACTCTTAAATCTATTTTCTCCCCACATACGCTTAAGTTTCTCTCCTTACCTGCAATGATGCAATTTTCTTTCCAATTATTAAGGGCGATCACGAAGTGGCGCGCGTGCGCGATCGCACTTTCTATTTTTTGAGTAATATCTTGCACCTCAGTACGCAACAAATGCCCTACTGATAGATAAGCCCCAGATAGTAAGAGACTACCGATGATAATGATGATTTTGGTCATTTACTATTGTCTCTTTCGGACGGATTTGATTGTAGTAAGTACCCTTAGTAATACTAAAAGTTTCGCAAATTTCTTTTATTGTTTTCCCTGATTGGCGAAGTTCAACGGCAGTATTAATTTCAATATCATTTAATTTGGGTTTACGTCCTAATTGAGTTCCTTTACTTCTGGCAACTGCTAATCCTTGATTAGTACGCTCAATGATAAGATTTCTCTCAAATTCTGCCACAGCCCCAAGGATAGAGAATACTAATTAGTCTAACAAAAATGATAGTTGCATACAAGTACAAACTTAATCCGAATAGTTCTCAAAGAGCCATAATGATTAATTGGCTTGATATGCTTCGCTCTCATTACAACTATTGCCTCCGAGACAGAATTGAAAGCTACGAACAAGTAACGCAACCCAAGTTAGCTAACTACTGCGACTTAAAAACAAGAGCTGAATGTTGCCCATTAACTTGTTCCGTGTCTAAAAACTCTCAGTTGGGAGACCCGTTTAAAGGAGACAAAAAACGAAGTGCCTACGAAATGCAGTCATCTGAACTACCAAATTTAAAGAAAACTCGGAGTTGGTATAAAAAGATTCATTCTACTGTTGATATGTGTAATTAATTTTATGTGACTACTTATAAGTTTCTTAAATTAAAATTTTTAAAACTACGCAACTACATTTTAATTTCATTAAAATTATTTAACTTCTTGGGCAGATATTATTTGCCATTTATCATTAATTAATTCCCAATCTTCTCGTAATTTCTTTATAGCAACTCCATTAATTAAACCAGGCCAATAAGACCAATGAACAATCTGCTCAAAGTAAACAATTGCATGACTATTGTCAACCATATTAATATCATTAATATGATGAGATACTTTCCAAATTTCTCCTCTAGCTACAGATTGAGAAAAAGATTCAGTTGTTTTAATCATTGTTGTTTGATAATTTTGGGTTTCTCCCTCTTTATTTTGATAATTAAAACGTTCTTTATTAATAGGTAAATAGGAATATAAAGATGTTACATCTCTAGCTTGTACTAAGGTTGAAACTACTTCATAATGTGGTTCAATAAAATTCTTAAAAGAATCAGAAGCATTAAAATGAGAAGGATTAGGAGTGGGAGAATTTGTAGAGGTTGAAGAGGCAATTTTCAAATCTAATTTTTCATCTATTTCTGTTCTGGGTAATTCTTGTATAAAAGCTTGAATTGGAATACCTAAATTAAATCCAGCTTTAATAGCTGTACCATCAGGAAGTAATGTTCCTTCGGCTCTACCATGTATTCCTATCAATTCTCCTTGATTATTTAAAATTGGCCCACCACTCATTCCGCTTCTAGTAGCATTGGTATAAACTAAGTCGTAGCCCGCATTATTAAAAGTATCAATACTGGTAATATTTCCGGTGGTAATATTAAAAGTTCGTCTCATTGCTTGGCCGGGTAAAGGATAACCAGCGACAAAAATTTCTGTTAATTCTTCTACTTTTTCTGAGTTATTAATGGCAGCAACTTGATAATTTATTTCTGGAGCTGTGAATTTTACTAAACCTAAATCAAGATCGTTAAAAAGAATAATATTAGAAGTATCAATCAGATAACTTTTACCATCATAGGTTTGAATATCGGCGGATTCTTGAGACTTGATTCCCTCTATAACATGGCCTGCCGTTAATACCCAATAATTATCATTATTTTTAGCAATAATTACCCCCGATCCTGAACCCGCAGGAGTAAAAATTAAAACCGTAATTTCTTTAGCAATTTGTTTGATTTCATAAGCAGGAATACTTAAAACAATTTGAGGAGATATGGTTAAAATAGAGATACTAGCACCGAGAATAACTCTAGGATATATTGAATTATTAAATATATTGTAAAGCATAATTTTGAAAAAATTTAATCTGTAACCACAGTATAACCTGAAATTTTCTAAATCATAAGTTTTATTATTTACCAGTGTTGCAAGAACAAATAACAAATAACCAATAACCAATAACTAGCCTATATTCAGATTTTAAAAGTGTCACTCTAGGGGAAACAAAATAGTCAAAAGTGCTTTAACTTAAAACAAGAAGTAATTATTTGATTTAATTTTATGATGCAACTAGAAGACCAGAAAAATACCTTAAATACTGAATTTGCCCAAACTTATCGTATTGCACGTTGGCTAATTTTCCCTTTACATTTTCTAGCTAAATATATTGTTCTCCCCTTATATTTTGGTAAATTTCAATTTACAGGACAAGAAAACATTCCTCGTAGTGGCCCGGTGATTTTAGCACCAACTCATCGCTCTCGTTGGGATGGAATAACTATGGCTTATGCAGCAGGTTATTTCGCAACACGGAGACATCTGCGCTTTATGGTCAGTAAAAATGAAATGAAGGGTTTTCAAGGATGGTTACTTAAGCGTTTAGGCTGTTTTCCCGTAGATTTAGAACGTACTACCATCAGTAGTTTTCGTCATAGCGTGCAATTGCTCACCTCACAAGAAATGTTAGTTATTTTTCCCGAAGGTAATATTTTTAGAGACGGCACAATTCACCCCATTCAACTTGGTATCGCACGTATCGCTATACAAGCACAAAAAGACCAAGAAAATGATGTCAAAATTATTCCCGTAAGTCTTCGTTATTCTAAAACTTTTATAACTTGGGGTACTGATGTTTATGTTGATTTTGGTTCTCCCCTTAATGTAGCTGATTATAGTCAAGGTTCTACTAAAAAGAACTCTCAACGTTTAAATGAAGACTTAGAAACAGCTATTCAAAAAGTATGCGATCACGCAGCGCAAAATTGATTAATAGACTCATATTAAAGTTATAAGGGAATATCCACTCCCTAAAAACGATGCCCCAGTTTTGCCAGGGCGTTTTCATTCTTGGATAAAATCGGTAAAATAAAAGGCGATCTATATCTATTAAAATAGAGCGATCGCCTCAATTATTGTGTTTTAAAAATTATGCTGTTCAATCTAATTGAAAAACTGAAAAAAATGAATTTTAAAATATACAAAATAAAACATAACAGACATTTTGCCTGTTATGTTTTATGGCTCTTCTAGAGTAGCTATGACAAAATAATAGTAAATAATAGCTATAAAGGTTACTGCATAAAATTTATACTAAAACAAAAATAAGATTTTAATAACTGATTAATTTTGTTCTTCTCTGTTGCCTGTTGCCTGTTGCCTCTTGCCTATTTCAACTAATAATTTATTACACTCAAACTAGAAGAGCCTGTTTTATTTTGTATATTTTATTGAGGTAATTGAAGTTCTCCTTGTTGAACTTGGCTAAGGGTAATATAACGGCAACCTGCACAGTCGCAACCCCTTTGAGCAATCGCTAAATCACCTAAAGCATCATTCATATATATATTGGAATTATAATTACTACAGGTACAGTCGTTGAGATTATTTTCTATTTTAGATATTTCTACCATTTCTGCTTCGGTTATATTGGGTGCGGCAAAAGTATAATCTTTAATGGTATTAGCATTGGCAGAATTATTTGTTAATAAAGCTAAAGTGATAGAACTAGAACAACCTAAAACAGTTAATATGTTTTTATTCATTTTTATTCACCATCAATAAAAGTGTTAGTTCCTTGATAACATAAATTATGATTCTTAGTTCGTAGCTAGTTAAAAGTTCAGAAGTTATTAATTTTTCTCTAACTCCTAAACTTCTAAACTTCTAAACTCCTAAAAGTTGCACTAATTTAGATAATTGAGTTTTATTAAAAGCATTTTTAAGAGCTGTTGCCGCAGCTTCTGGTTCAACAGTAATTAGGATTTGTGGTAAGGCTGCACCAGCTAATTTTTCTAAATCTTTACTAGGTGCAATTTTTTCAGCTTGAGAAAGTACAATTAAATCACTAGCCTGTTTCACTTCTTTAATAATTACCGGAGCAAGAATTTTATAAGGATATTTAGGATTAGCAATTGCTTTGTAAGCAGTTTTAAGTAAATGTTGCCATTTTTCATTGCTCGATTCTAATTTGGCTAATTGGGAACACAATTGACCTAATTGCTGGCGATTTTCTGGGGTAGGTTTCTGCTTAAATAAATCCAACATTTGTTTCAGGATAACTTTAACTTTCCCACTAAAATTACCTTTAGATTCTTGTTGAGGTGCTGAAGAAGGTTTAGATACAACTTCATCTTCATCACTAACCGGTGCGCCACCAAGTATTTGATCTAAATATTTTTGTAATTTGAGAAATGTAGGTTCAGATTCTTGATAAATTTGATCCGCTTCTTCTGGCTGTAATCCTTCAGGCCTTTCTAATTTATAGATTAAATCTTTTAAGACATCATAGGTATCAAAAAATAAAGTTTCTAATGTTTGATCTACAGGTACAGCTTGCTCTTTAAATAACTTAAAAGCATCTTCAAGACGGTGAGAAGTTTTTTGAATACCGCTATAACCAAGCATTGCCGAGCCACCTTTAATTGAGTGGGCAGCACGGAATAATTCATTAACCATTTCCGTATCTTTTGCCACTTGAGAAAGGTCTAAAATCCCGTCTTCAAGGGTTTCTAAATGTTCTTTTGCTTCTTCGATAAAATAACCCATTATCTTTTTGTGTTGAGCCGCGTCCAAGGTTTTATCCCCCAATTTTTATATAAAATTATTTTAGGTTAGCTATTGTTGCTAAAGACTGATGAGGGCGTTTTACCAAAAAGGGCTGAATACCTACAGATAATGCTCCCTCGTAATCCTCTAAATAGCTATCTCCAATATGCCACGTTTCTTGTGATGAGCAATCATATTGTCTTAATGCCTTAACAAAAATTTTGCTATCCGGTTTAGCTACTCCAGTAACAGAAGAAATTGTTATGCTACTAAAGAATTTATCTAAATCTAAGGATTTGAGCACTTGATATATACGACTGTCAAAATTAGAAATAATTGCTAATTTTATCTTTTGTTTCTGCCAATATTCAAGGGTAGGAATAACATCATCATAAATATACCAAGGTTTATCCGTGGCAAAATACTGATAAAGTTTTTGAAAAAAACCATTAAAGTTAGAGAATTTCTCTAATACTCCTGCTTGATTAAAGGTATTTTCGCTGATTTTTCGCCACCAATTATACTCTGCTTCGGGAATTTCACTTTCTGGAATTTCAGGAAATGCAAGAGGAGGAGATGTTTTAAAACTATGATAAAATGCTGTTTCCAAAGCTTCTGGTGTGACTGTAACGTCAAAATTAGCAGCAATGGCACTATAAATCTCTCCTACACTGCCACGCACTCCAAATAAAGTCCCAACAGCATCTAAAAAAATTACTTTTGGTTGAGTCATTTATTATTGATTAATTATCCAATTTAGAGCGACTTTTAATTTATGTTCCCAAGTGGGCAGACGATATAAATAAACCAGTCTGCGTGCGAGATAACCCGGTAAGCCATCAACTTGTAAACCTAAACCGCTTAGAGTAGCATTATCTTTACCTAAAGCCATCATTTCCCCTAAACCTTGATATTTAAAGTCTAATAAAGGTCGATGATTTAAACTAGCCCAAATATTCCAAGCACAATAATCGGCTTGTTGAATAGCCGTTTGAGCAGTGGGAGGTAATAATTTTCCTTCTTCATCTTTACATTCGGCTACATCTGCGATCGCATAAATATTATCATGTTCTAATACTTGTAATTTTTGGTTAATTTTGAGCATACCTTTGGGATTTGTGGGTAAAGGTAAGGATGTAATTAATTCAGAAATTTTATTACCAATGGTTATTAAAACTAAATCCACTGGAATAATATCTTCTTCTCCCTTATAAACTAAGGAAATAGTATCGCAATCTATTTTATTTACTTCTGTTTCTAAATCTAGCCAAACCTTACGCATTTCTAAAGCTTTTATTGCTGTTTCTTGATTAAATTTAGGAGAATTAGTTAAAATATTTGTTCCTCTTTGAACAATTCTAATTCTGCCTTTATCTTTGAGTCTGTCTGCTAGTTTACAGGCTAATTCTACGCCACTATAACCACCACCAATAATAGCTACTCTAATTTTCTCTTGCCCCGAATTTTCTAAATTACGAAGTTTTTCCCTAAGTTTAAAAGCGTCATCAAGAGTACGAAAAGCTATAGCATATTCTTGAGCTCCTGGAATAATATTGGTCGGAGTTTTACTGCCGGTGGAAATGACTAATTTATCGTAGTTAAGAGGAGCATGATTTTCTAATTGAATTTCATTTTGGTTAACATCAATTCCTGTAACTTTTTTCTGTAAAAATTGCACTTGGGTATTAGCTAAAAGTTCGGAAAAAGGAGGAGCAATTTCCCAACTTTGCATTTCATTAGTAACTAATTCATATAATAAAGGAGAAAATAAAAAGCGATCGCCTTTATCGATTAAAATAATTTCTGTCTTTGTTTCGGTTTGCCAAGGTAACTCATTTAAACGGAGGGCAGTATATAAGCCACCAAAACCTCCGCCAAGAATACAAATTCGTTTAGTTGTGTTACTCATAAGAAATTTTCGTTCTACATAATATACTTTTTAAAGATAACAATTATAGGAAAGCATATGCGAGAATTGTATCCACCAATTGAACCCTACAATGACGGTTATTTACAAGTTTCTGATATTCACACAATTTATTTTGAAGAATCAGGAAATCGAGAAGGAAAACCAGTAATCTTTTTGCATGGTGGGCCTGGTGGTGGTA
Source organism: uncultured bacterium (assembly GCA_964413275.1). Classification (GTDB taxonomy): domain Bacteria; phylum Cyanobacteriota; class Cyanobacteriia; order Cyanobacteriales; family JAABRE01; genus JAABRE01. The sequence continues at coordinate 41,434 of CAYPSO010000011.1, forward strand.
TAACTCCCATGTATCGGCAATATTTCGATCCTCAAAAATGGCGTATTGTGATTTTTGACCAACGAGGATGCGGCAAAAGCAAACCCTACGCAGAATTAAGAGAAAATACAACTTGGCATTTAGTAAATGATATTGAGAAATTACGGCAATATTTAAAAATTGATAAATGGGTCGTTTTTGGAGGTAGTTGGGGAAGTACCTTATCTTTAGCTTACAGTCAAACTCACCCTCAAAGCTGTAAAGGCTTAATTCTACGGGGTATTTTTATGTTAAGACAGAAGGAATTGCAATGGTTTTATCAACAAGGAACAAGTTATATTTATCCTGATGCTTGGGAAAAGTACCTGCAACCCATCCCTAAAGATGAACGTGATGACCTGATTTCTGCCTATTACAGGCGTTTAACCAGCGAAAATGACGAAATTAGACTAGAAGCAGCTAAAGCTTGGTCTGTGTGGGAAGGAAGCACAAGTAAGTTATTACCTTCAGAAGAAACCAGTAAAAGATTTGGAGAGGATGAATTTGCTGAAGCCTTTGCTAGAATTGAGTGTCATTATTTTGTTAATAAAGGATTTTTTCAATCAGAAAATCAATTAATTAATAATGTCAATAAAATTCGTCATTTACCCGCAGTAATTGTACAGGGTAGATATGACGTGGTTTGTCCGATGATTACTGCTTGGGAATTACATCAAGTTTGGCCGCAAGCGGAGTTTATTGTGGTGCCGGATGCTGGACATTCTATGACTGAGCCGGGGATTAAAAGTAGTTTGTTGGAAGCAACGGATAAATTTAGTAATTTATGACTTGGTAAAATATTGTAGGGGTTGAATATTATTCAACCCCTATACTAACCCTTAACGATGCAACAACAGTATATGATTAGATAAAGTCAGTTGCATCTATACTAACGGTACTTAAATATATTCTTTACTTATTACTAAGTATATAAATAATAACTTTTGCTAATAAACAAGCAGAATTTAGTGTCATTCCCTCAAACCTCCTCAAAAAGTTAAAATTATGGGAAGCTTTAACATTAGATTATATTTTTAAGGATAAATAGTAATGCTCAGGAAAATCTGGCGATGGCTAAAACAATTATTTAAGGGATTTTTTCCTTCAAGCAAACATAAACTCAAAACTCAACAACAAGTTCCTTTAAGCGATATAGACTACGAATTTTTATTTAATCAACTGTTAGTCGGAGTAGGTAATGGTTGGCATGAAGGCAGAATAGTCAAATTTTTTGACCAATTAGAAGATCGCAGTAGGCAAAAAGATTGGCTAGAATGGCTAGATCGTTTTGGTACTAAAGCGATGAATAGTGCTGCTAATAATCAAAAATTAGGAGCAATAATGATGCAATTAGGGGAAAAAGTCGAGTCTATTCCTTCACTAAGAAAATTAGGCGAAAAATCATATCGCCTTGGTAGAGCAATTTTAACTCAACAAATGCCCTCAGAAATTTGGGAATATTATGGTACTGACGCTACTCTAGCCCAAACTGAGATTAATGCCTTCTTAGAGACAAAAGATTCTCTCACAGAGCCTACTCTTGAATTAGAAATTCAAGAAGTAAATCCTGAAGATGCAGGAGAATGGTTTAATTTAGGCTTACAACAAGCAGATGCAGGCAAAATGGAAGAAGCCATTGCTTCTTGGGATCGAGTTTTAGCCCTAAAACCAGAATTAGATGCTGTCTGGCACAATCGAGGGGCTGGTTTAGCTCAATTAGGAAAATTTGAGGAAGCAATAGCTAGTTTTGATAAAGCCCTAGAATTACAACCAAATTCTCCACAATCTTGGCACGATAAAGGTTTAGCTCTATATCAACTCAAAAGATGGGAACAGGCGATTGATAGTTGGGATAAACTATTGGAATTTAGTCCTGATGACTATCAAACTTGGTATAACCGAGGTTGTGTCCTAGAAACTATAGGAAAAAAAGAAGAAGCACTAATCAGTTATCAAAAAGCATTAGAAATTAAACCAGATTTTGAACCAGCCCAGATCAGAAGTAAAAAAATATAGTATATAACTAAAAGTGAGAGATATTGGCGAAAAACTAAGAAACTAGCTAGGATTAAAGTAGCAAGTTTATCAGTTTTTTTAATTGCTTAAACTGTAGCTTATTAAACATAAACAAAAGACAACCCATAACCCTTGAAAAATGATGATAGAACCCTCTATTAACTCGATGGAAGAACTTCATTTACCTAGAGAAGTCAGAGTTGCTCAATTAGAAAACACGATTAAAACTTTGAGGATTGCCGAAGAAATAGCCACCAGAGGCTACCTAATCAGTAGTTCGGAATTAGCTGATCTGATGGATATTAACGCAAGTGCCGTCACCAGTCGTGGTGATAATTGGTCATGGCGTAATTGGGTAGTTTCTAGGGTAAGACGAGAAGGTAATCAAATTCTCTGGCAACTCGAAAAGGTTGACTAACCTAGCGTTGTATCTTTAGGGGATGATGCTTAACTCTTGTCTTACAATTTATGTAAACAAAATTAGGCAAAAAATCGTCATCCCACATTTAGACAACGCTTTTTTTTTGGGTAATCTAAAAATATTGTAAAGTAAAATTATGATTTGGATATTGGAGAAACAACTATGGGTAAAGGTAACTTAGTGCAATTGTCATTATTGTTGGGAATTTTGTTAATCGCAAATAATTTAGTTGATGATGTGGTGCAAGCACAAACGTCTCCAAGTGCTACAAATCCAAATCAGAGGCAGAGCGAACAAAATACTCTCATCTATATTAATCCCGAAACTGGTAACGATCGCAAAGGAGATGGTAGCAATAACTCTCCCTATAAAACCATTACCCAAGCCTTAATGTTAGCTAAATCTGGAACGACTATTCGTTTAGCTCCCGGAACTTATAGTCAGGAAACTGGTGAAACTTTTCCTTTAATTTTTAAAAATAATATTACCTTGGAAGGCGATCCTAAAACTAAAGGTAAAAATACTATTATTAAAGGTAATGGTAATTTTATTAGCCCTACTTCCGCAGGCCAGCACGTTACTATCGTAACCACAGGAAAAGCCAATACTATTACAGGAATAACCGTTATTAATCCCCATAATCAAGGATACGGACTTTGGATTGAGTCAGCTAATCCCAAAATTATCAACAACGGTTTTATTAATTCTGGCAATGGTGGAGTTTCCGTTAATGGAGATAGTCAACCCGTTATTGAAGATAATTATTTTAATAATATTCTTGGTAACGGTTTAGTAGTATATGGAGATTCAAAGCCTCAAGTTAAAAATAATGAATTTCGTAAAACTGGTTTTGGTATCAGTATTCTTCAAAATTCTCACCCAATTTTAACCGGAAATCGTATTAGTGAAAATCGTATCGGTGTAATCTTACAAAATAATTCTCAGGCAACTTTCCGCAACAACCTGATTGAATTTTCAGAAGAAGATGGAGTTGTTGCTGTGAGTAATTCTCGTCCAGATTTAGGTACAAGTGACGAACCCGGTAATAATATTTTTGCCAGCAATCAAGGGGTAGATGTTCGTAATCTTTCTCAACAACAAACTATTCCCGCTTTCGGTAATGAAATCAGTTCCAATACCGTCGGTAAAATTGATTTAGCTGGTAATGGAGAGCGTATTGAACCCATAGCCACTGCTCCTATTAAATCAATCACAGTATCAAATTCTGATTCTAACAATAACTCTACTGCTATCAATCGTCCTTTACCACCCCTAAAACCTACTCCTATTTCTCCCCAACAGGAAAAAGACACTCCACCTAGCTCCATCGCCAGTAGTTCTTCTACTTTACCTCCTCCTCCTCCGGTTCAAAATACGGAATCTAATGTTACACCAATGATATCTGTAGCTATTCCAGTGACAGTAAATTCTTCTATTACCCCCTTAAATATCCCCTCAAATACCCCATCAAATACAAATACACCAACTTATAAGCCTACCACTTATGACCCTAACCGCAGAAATTTAGAACAATTACTCACACTTAATCCTAATTCAACCTCTGGAAAAAGTCCTTATACAACTTTTAGAACTTACTCAGGGGCTAATTCTTCAGGAGAGCAAAAGTCTCAAAACGTTTATAAGGTTGTGGTAGATACCCTAAATGATACACAAAAAAAAGATATTGCTAAACTTTATCCCGGAGCTTTTATAACCTCATATAACGGACAAAAGATGTGGCAAATTGGCATATATAATGACCAATATAATGCCGAGCAAGTATTAGAAAATCTCAATAAAATTGGTATAAGTGGTTTAATTATTAGATGATCAAAGGGGTTAGTGGTTGACTAATGAGGTCAAGTTCAGATAATTACTGATAATAAAAATTAAGCCTACTCTATGTTTATCAAAAAACCATAAATCTTTTTCTGCTCCTAGATATTTTTCTTCTAATTTTTTGACTTTAGAAGGTAGATTTTTGATGTATTTTTTTTGTTTTACTAGATTTCCTTTTCTATGTTTCGGTTTGGGGCTCTGACAAAAGAATCTGAGCTTTTTTAGGCATTCACTTTATCCAGTTAATTTTTCCTTTATTATAAGTCGGTTTTGGTAACCGGATTTAGTATTAGCACAAGATTTTGATTTTGATACGTGCTAATAGCACTTTGTACGCCCCGTGAAAATTCATCCCCTATTCCGCTTGCGCTGAGAATAGAGACGAATTTTGACTCTTGCGTTAAATTTTAGCTAAAGTCGGTTTAACTGTGTCAATGTCTGATAAATTTACTCACTATAAGACGAAAAAATTAATAATTAATCCCAATTAACAACTAGAATCACTGAAACTTATGCGCATTGCTTTATTTACAGAAACATTTTTACCTAAAGTTGATGGAATTGTTACTCGCTTGCGTCACACCGTTGAACATTTACAACTGTTAGGCGATCGAGTGTTAGTTATTTGTCCTGATGGTGGATTAACCGAGTATAAGGGAGCTAGAGTTTATGGTGTTTCTGGTGTCCCTCTTCCTATGTATCCAGAATTAAAAATGGCTTTTCCTCGACCTTCAATTGGCCATGTTTTGGAAGAATTTAAACCTGATTTAGTTCATGTGGTAAATCCAGCTATTTTGGGATTGGGCGGGATCTATTTTGCGAAAGCTCTTAATATTCCCTTAGTTGCTTCTTATCACACCCATTTACCTCAATATCTACAGCACTATGGTTTGGGTGCGTTAGAAGGTTTTTTGTGGGAATTACTTAAAGCTGCCCATAATCAAGCGAATCTGAATCTGTGTACTTCTACCGCAATGGTCAAAGAGTTAGTTAATCATGGTATAGAAAGGGTTGATTTATGGCAGCGTGGCGTTGATACTGAGATGTTTCAACCTCATTTAGCCTCTCAAGCAATGCGAGTTCGTCTTTCCCAAGGAAATCCAGATCAACCTCTATTTTTATACGTAGGGCGAGTATCTGCGGAAAAACAGATTGATGAGATTAAAAATGTTTTAGAATCTATTCCAGAGTCTCGGTTAGCAATTGTTGGTGATGGCCCTGCTAAAGATGATTTAGAAACTCATTTTGTAGGTAGTTATACTAATTTTGTCGGATATTTGCACGGTTTAGAACTTGCTTCTGCCTACGCTTCGGCTGACGCTTTTATTTTCCCTTCTCGTACTGAAACTTTAGGTTTAGTATTATTGGAAGCTATGGCGGCGGGTTGCCCTGTGGTTGCGGCGGCTTCGGGTGGTATTATTGATATTGTTAGTGATGGGGTTAATGGTTATTTATTCGATCCTGCTGAGCCCCAAGGTTTAGTAACAGCAACAAAAAGACTTTTAGAAGCTAAATCAGAACGAGAAATTCTTCGTACAAATGCTCGACAGGAAGCAGAAAAATGGAGTTGGGCGGCGGCTACTCGTCAATTACAAAATTATTATCAAGAAGTTGTTTATTCATCTTTTTCTGCTGCCGCTTAAAATAGTAAATAGTGAATAAATTGTTATTAACTATTAATTATTAATGATATATGGGGTGTAATTAATTATGGTAGTTGCAACAGAAAAAATAAGTTTAGAACAGTTTTTAACTTTACCAGAAACAAAGCCAGCAAGGGAATATATTAATGGAGAAATTTATCAAAAGCCTATGCCCCAAGGAAAACATAGTCGTTTACAAACTCGTTTATCTACTAGTATTAATCAAGTAGGAGAATCGGAAAAATTACTTTTAGCCTTTACTGAGTTAAGGTGTACTTTTGCTAATCGTTCTATTGTTCCTGATATTAGTGTTTTTGAATGGTCAAATATTCCTTTAGATGATAACGGAGAGGTAGTTAATCGCTTTAAAATACCGCCAGATTGGATTATTGAAATATTATCACCAGAACAATCTCCTAATAGTGTTATTAATAAAATAATTTTTTGTTTAAATCATGGCACAAAGTTAGGCTGGTTTATTGATACTGATGATAAATCAGTCATGATTTTTCAACCAGATAAATTACCTGAAGTCAAATATAATGATGACATTTTAACTGTCTTAGAAAAATTAAAACATTGGCAAATTTCTGTTAATAATTTATTTGATTGGCTCAAATTAGGATAAAATAGATAATTGATAGCAAGAATAGAATTAGGATTTATTTATGAGTTTAGAAAAAACTACTGGTGCTGAGGCCGTTGATAAGGCGATCGCCCAAGGAATTGATTTGGATGGCAGCCCCATTGACCCCACCAAACTAGAATTATATAACAGAGTAATGGGCTTAGAATCCAATAGACAACGTAGTGGAGTAACTAATACAATGCGTTCTCGTATAGTGCGTATTGGGGCGAAACATATCCCTCAAAATGATTTGAATCAAATGTTAAATGAGGCTGGTTTTACTCCTTTAAAAGACAAAGAAATTGCTTTCTATTATAATAAGTAAAACCTAATTTGTAGGAAGACAAAACTTATTCTTTTTAATTCCTAATTGAAATTAAATTATCTCGATGAATAACGGTTTCTGCACCTAAGTAACCTAGTATGGTGGGAATTTTGTCGGAATGTTTGCCCTGAACTTGTCTAATTTCATTACTACTATAATTAACTATTCCTCTAGCAATTTCTTCTCCTTCCCCGTTACATAAATATACAGCTTCCGATGCCGCAAATTCTCCCTCTACTTTAATTATGCCCGCAGCTAATAAGGATTTACCTTTTTGGGAAATCGCTTTAATTGCTCCTTCATCTAAATATAATTTGCCGACAGGAACTAAACCATTCGCAATCCAGCGTTTACGAGCATTATGGGTTTTTTCCTGTGGTTCAAATTGAGTGCCGATGGCCTCTCCTTGTATAATTTTTAGAATATTCTGGGGTTTTTTCCCCTGAGTGATCACTGTTCTTATCCCCGCACCTGTAGCAATTCTAGCAGCCGTAATTTTGGTAACCATGCCCCCTGTACCCCACCCTGAAACGCTACTACCCGCATTTACCTGTAATTGGTCGAATTGTTGAGAATTAACTAGGTTTATGGGTTCAGCATCGGGAAAAACCCTTGGATCTGCTGAATATAAGCGATCTACATCGGTAAGTAAAAATAACCAGTCTGCTTCGATTAAACTAGCTACTAAAGCCGAAAGGGTGTCATTATCGCCAAATTTTAATTCTTCTGTGGCAACGGTATCGTTTTCGTTGACTATGGGAATTACTTCTAGTTCTAGTAAGGCCTTAAAGGTATTATAGGCATTAACATAGGAACTACGCTCCATTAAATCTCTTCTTGTTAATAATACCTGTGCGATGGCCGTATCTAAACTACTGAATAAATCGTCATAAATACGCATTAAACGACCTTGACCTACTGCCGCTACTGCTTGCTTAATCGCCATTTTTTTGGGTCTTTCTTTTAAGTTTAACCTGCCACAGCCTACACCTACTGCTCCTGATGAAACCATGACTACTCGATGACCAGTTTTTTTAAGTTGAATTAAACTTTCTACTAACGAAGCTATAGTCGAAAGAGCTAATTGACCTGTTTCTGGTTTAGTTAAACTTGATGTCCCAATCTTTACAACTATGGTCTGAGTCTTCATATTACTTGATAAATCTTTACCTTCTGCAGTTGACAAAACCCATTATTTATGTATCGACCATAAACTGGTCTTCAAGTCTAGTTTGTGGTTAAATTCTTTGATTGTTGCGATGGCTATATATTTTTAGGCGTTAAATATATGAGAAGACGCTAAAACCGATTCGTGAATGGGTTTAGCGTCTCTACGTTTATGTCTTTTAGTATTTTTAAGGTCTTTATATAAGCTGACCTCATTTAAACTATATATATAATCGCAGATATTTTTGACTAACCCAGTTTTTTTAATTATTTCTTTATATTTAGAATTTTTGTGATTTGTCATGTTTTGTAAAGTTTTGTTGTGTAGTCTTGAGAGGCACACCCAATAATTGGGTTAACCAGACTTCAAAATTACGAATGGGGTATGAGCGGATTGCCGTCGCAGAATGAACCATAGGTTCAACTAGAATAGTAAACATTCCCAGTCTATTGCCTGCCAAAACATCAGTAAAAAGCCTATCCCCTACCATAGCCACTTGTTCAACAGGTAGATTCATCGCAGCAATAGCTTGTCTTAATTTACGACGTGAAGGTTTACCAGCACCTAAAAGATAGGGTAAATCTAAAGACTCGGCAATATTGCCAATACGAGTATGACTAAGATTATTACTTACTAACCAGATAGAAGAAACTTGACGAATTTCTCTTACCCATTCCCTTAATTTAGGAGAGGCTTCTTTTTCTGTAATAGAAACTAGAGTATCGTCAACATCAAGTATTAAACCCTTCAGGTTATGACGACGTAAAATTGCTGGAGATAAATGAATAATAGTCTTTCCTAAAATCAAGTCCGGTTGTAAAAGTGCTCTTTTAGACATAAGTGATTAAAACAGGTGCATTATAAAATTGTATCTTTACCGCAGCACCATACCAAATCAATTTATTATTTTTTAAAATCTATAATAATCGTAATTTTCGTTAGTTTTATCTATATCTTTTTTTTCTGGGTACATTTGTATAATCTCTATTTCTGGGATTTTCCTGTTTTGCACCCCCTAATTCTTGACTTATTTGTGCAAATACATCCCTTTGAAGATAGGGATAAGGACCAATCCATAGGTTATATTTTGGTAAATAAACATCAGTAATAGCGGAAATTTTACTTAAATCTGGTTTATTCGATAATACTAATAATTCTGCATCTTGGCCGGGGGCGATTACTTTATGAATACGTTTTAAAGGTTGTTGTACTATAGTGAAAGGCCCCATTTCATCACCAATTTCTATATTAATTCTCCTTTCCCGATTTTCGACTATTACTAATTGCCCTTTTTGATCTACAGTTTCTTCTTCGCCAATTAATTCTTCAGTGATGAATACATCTAATATTTTACCCCGCCAAAAACCACTATAGGCAAATTTGCGATAGCTGCCATTACGCACACTTGCCCAATATACCGGAGCCCATAGCCAATATAAACCGGCAATTACTTGTAAGAGAAGAATTATTCCTTCTGCTCCTTTTCCTGATGCCTTAGCTATGATGAATAAAACGATAACTGCAACAAAAGAAATTAAAGCACGTCTAAGAATATCTTTGAGTTTACCCCAATAATTTATATATTGAGCGCCAGTGGCAATTAAGGGTATTATTTGTTCAAATTTAGCCCTAGTTATTGGGATTAACATTAGTTAGTATTCAGTGTTTATTAGTCAGTATTCAGTATTCAGTAGTTAGTTATCGGATAACCACGAACCACTAACTACTAACTAATTTTATAGTATATTTTCTAAACCATAAATTAACGATTTTAATTGAGTTACTTTACGAATAGATAATAAAACACCGGGCATATAACAAGACCGATCGGTTGTATCATGGCGTAGGGTGTAGATTTGTCCCATCGCTCCGAAAATGACTTCTTGATGGGCGATTAATCCGGGTAAACGTATGCTATGAATGCGAATATTATCATCTGCCACACAGCCTCTAGCTCCAGTAATTTGTTCGGTTTCTTTAACTAAAGGTTGATTGTAGATTTTATTATTTTCAGATAACATTTGAGCGGTTTTAATCGCTGTGCCACTTGGTGCGTCGGCTTTTTGATTATGATGTAATTCAATAATTTCTACATTATCAAAATATTTAGCTGCTTGAATGGCAGCTTGCTGTAACAAGACAATACCAATGGAAAAATTAGGAATAATTAAAGCTCCGGTACTGGCTTTTTCAGCAAAATCACCTAATTCTTGAATTTGTGCCTCACTAAGTCCAGTTGTGCCAACTACTGGACGTACTCCATAGGCGATCGCACTTCTTACGTTATCATATACTACATCAGGATGGGTAAAATCAACCATTACTCCCTGTATTTTTTCCTGAGTTGCTAATACTAATACACTTTGTAAATCATTTAAGATTGGCACTTCTAATGCACCGCAACCGATAACTTCTCCTACATCTTGTCCTAAATAATTAGGATTAGTGTCAACTGCTCCGACTAACATCATATCTTCTGCTTGGGCTACTGCTTTGATTACTTCTCTGCCCATTTTTCCCATAGCCCCATTAACCACAACGGGAATTAATCCTTCTTTAGTCATAATTTTTAATTATTTTAATTAGATAGTTTCAGAAAAATTTTAAACTTATTTGGCTATTAATTACAATTTATCTTATTTTTTTTTATATTTAAGGAAAAATTGATAAGAATCTAAATCATCAATCATATTATTTTTAGTTAATTGGTTATCAACTTTAACTAAATTAAACTGAGCATTTTCATCGGCATAAATTGTAAAAGTTATTCTAAAAATTTCAATCAGATTTATAAACCATTGACATTCTGTTTCTGTATAATTCTGATAACATTTTAATAATTCTGCTATTTTTTTATCTAAATGAGTTCTTGAATTAGGACTAATTAAAGCAATTTTTAAGAGTAAAATTACTATTGCATAGGGATTACCGTAGGAAATCAATAAAATAAATATATCAGTAGGTTTTCCTTGGGTAGTTATTAATAAATCCAAGGTTTTATTGCAAGTTCTTAATAATAGTCCTTCATTTATTGGTTTATCATTATTATCTTGATAAATTTCTTTTAATTTATTTGCTAATTTCGTTTCGATAATAGTAATAATTTTTTCACTATAAAGAGAAAAAGTTAAATATTTAATAAAAGCAATTTTAAATTGTGAATAATTTATTTTTTGTGTTTGCTCAAGAAAAATTTTAGCTACATTTTTATAACTTGTTGCTTCTTTTTTTGCTGCTATTTTTTTGATAAAACGTAGAATTTTTTCATTTAAAATTGTCGGATTAGTTGGTTTCTGATCTCCAAATTGAAATTTGGTTAAATATATCGCTAAATTAAACTTAAATTCTTTTTGGATGGTTTTTATCAGTAGAAAAGCAACTTGTTTTTGTTCTTGAGAATTATCGGAATTAAAATATTGGAGGAAAAAACTATATTCTAAATAACGATGAGTCCAATGATTACGTGAAGATACATCAAATTGATATATTAAAGTTTTTAATTCTTGATAATCATTAGTATTAGAAAAATTTTTAATCCATGATTTAAGTTTATTCTTGACTAGATTTTCACTTCTTATCAAGGTTGTGGTTGTATTTTTAATTTCTGGTTCGCCATTAGAAAAAATGTTTATTATCTTAATAACATCTGTATATTGTTTATTCTTAATTAAAGGATATATTAATACATAACAACAATGCTTAATAGTAGCAATAAAAAAAACTTCATTATTGGATTTAATAATTTTTTGCAGGGCTGTAGCAACTGATTCTGGAATTAAATTCGGTTGATAATTAATAAAAACTTTGTCAAATTTATCTAATATTGTTTCAAAGTCATCAGTGGCCAAGCTTTCAGTAAAAAAACTATAGATAATTTCTTTACTTTGTTGTAATTTTTCATAACTTTGTCCAGTTTCACCTGTAAAAGTTGTTTCTTTCCAATTATTTAAGTCCATAAAACCATTAACTGATTTTTGATTTTATTTCGATTATATTAATAGTCCATATTAACATAATCGAAATAACTTAATTTTACTATTTATCATCGATCGATTTTTAACGTTCAATGCTCAAAAGTTTAACAAATTAAGAATGTCACAACAGATTGTTAATTTCATCTATTAACTTATCAATTTCTTCAGGAAGTGTAAAATAGTGAACACAAGCACGAATACAATCAGGATTGATAAGAGTCCTCAAGAGAAATCCTTTCTTCTCTAATAATTGCACAGCTTTATCGTGGTTTAAATTACCATTAATTTGAAAAGAAACTAAGCCTGCATCTGGTGGATGATTACTTAAACATTTTACATTTTCTAGTTTAGTTAAACCTTCCCAAAGATAAGCACTTAGCTCACAGATTTGAGATGCACGTTTTTGCGGTATTCCCCATTCTTGATGGGTAGCGATTGCACCTCTTAAACCATCATATAAAGGATAGGGAGAACTAGCCACCTCAAATTTACTACCGTCCGATTTCCAGTGAGCGGGTTGCCCTTCATGAATACCACGCCAACCTATGAAAGTAGGATTAAGTTGAGCAAATGCTTGAGAACTAATATACAATCCTCCCACTCCAGAAGGCCCACATAACCACTTATGCCCTGTAAAAGCGTAAAAATCAACTTCAGAAACACTCAAATCTAAAGCAAGACAACCCACAGACTGGGCAGCATCAACTAAAACCTGTACTGATTGTTGATGACAAATATTAACAATTTCTTCTAGGGGTAAAACTTGACCTGTATTCCACAAAAGGTGACTCAGAATTACTAATCTAGTTTTAGGTCGTAAATTTGCAGCGATTACTGATGTGGGATTACCTTCATTTAAGGTAGCCATAATCGGACAAGTAGAAAATTCGACACCAAAGCGACGACAAATCTCTTCGACTATAGCAATTACTCCGGGATGTTCGCAATCTGTAAGTAATATATGATCTCCGGGTTGCCAGTCAATGCCCCAAAGAACAATATTGCATCCACCGGTAACATTTTCTGTCAAAGTAATATGGTTGGCACTAACTCCTATTTCTGAAGCAATAGCTTCTTTAGTTAATTCGATGCGTTTATTAATCCAAGCATTAACTTTTCCCGAAAAAGGGCCTTTTTGTTGAATATACTTATAGCTATCAATTATGGCTTCCATTGCGCCATTAGGCATAGTTCCTTGGCCACCAAAGTTAAAATAAACTTTATTAGCTAACCCCGGAAACTGCTGTCGGTGTAATTTTAGGCTTTTGGTTATGGGTACAGTGCTAGTCATGAGGATTTAGTATTTCTATTTTATGTATAACTTAACAGACGACAAAGCTAATGATTTTCAGTTATTGGTCATGATTCGCTCTGAAAAATCAAAATAACTGTTAGTTTTATAAGAAGAGCAAAATTTATTACTCTAATCTAATCTAAATTATATTTTCTAATAAAGTTGAACTTTCATCTAATGTTTTTGACCGACGATTTGTTATTAAATTATCAACGTTGTACTCGTCGAGCTTTTCTTAATGTTTATGGAAATAGACTATTACAAGATCCAGAACGAGATTTTTTGCTAAAATTACGTCAAGAAAGCATGAGATACTCCATTGATACTATCTCTACTCTAACTAAAAATTACCATCAACTCCAAGCTCCTCAAAATGATTTAGTACAAAGAGCTAAAGAAACTAAAATTTTAATGGCACAAGGCGTAGATTACATTTATGATGGAGTTTTACTTGTCACTAATTCTCAATTTAGTTTTGTTGCTAATCCAACTTTACTGGTTAAACAATTAGGATTTTCTCGATTTGGCTCTTGGGCTTATTATCCCCTCAATATTAATTTTGGTCGTCGTCCTAAAAAAGAATATAAAATAATTTCTACTTTTCATAGTTACGTACTTGCTTTGTTTCAGGGGGTTTTACCGTCAACAGCTACTATTATTTTACGTCCTTATAATAGTTATTCTTTGGATTTGGAATATTGGCTGCCCCAACTACAACAAATTTTGCAAGAATTGAGGGAAATTTTATCTCAAGAAAAAGCACCAGAGGTATTTATTTCCCGTCAAAAATGTAGTTTATGTCGCTGGTATAGTCACTGTTATGCCACCGCTAAATCTGAAAATCATCTTTCTCTTATCCCCGGTGTGACTCCCAATCGTTATCAATATTTGAAATCTCTAGATATTAAAACTGTAGAATCTCTAGCTTCTAACAAAGTTAGTCAATTAGAAGAATTAATTGGAGATGATATTACTGCTCAACTTCAATTACAGGCTCAATCTGTTGTCAATAAAGTTGCTTTGCGTAAATCCCTCGATGTTGTTGAGTATATCCCTAATTCTCCTGTTAATTTGTATTTTGACATTGAGGCAGAGCCAGAGCTTAATCTTGATTATTTACTTGGAGTATTAGTAATTGATAGTCGTAATCGTACTGAAAAATTTTATTCTTTTTTAGCGGAAAAACCAGAAGACGAACCATTAATCTGGAGTCAATTTTTAGATTTAGTTAATAATTATCCTAAAGCCCCTATTTTTCACTATTCTAACTACGAACAACAAGCTATTAAGCGTTTAGCTAAATTATATAAAACACCTACTATAGAAATAAAAAATATCTTATACCGTTGTATTGATTTACATCAACAAACAGTTGATTCCGTAGTTTTACCCATTGAAAACTATTCTTTGAAATCGGTTGCTAATTGGTTAGGATTTACTTGGAAAATACCAGAAGCTAGAGGGGATCAATCAGTATGCTGGTACGATCAATGGTTAAAAACAGGAGATTATACTTTGTTAGAAAATATTTTAAGTTACAATCAGGACGATTGTTGGGCAACTTATTATCTTAAAGAATGGTTAGCTAAATTTTTATTAGCTTAAATATATTTTTACGTAAAGAAATGTAACATTAAAAATAATTAGTTCCTCAGCAAAAATAGTTTAAATGTGAAGTTATAATAAGATTTCTTAATTCAAATAAAAATAGTTATATTTGTTACTATCACAAGACACAAATTAAGTTACTCTGATAAGTAAGAGGAAAAAGTTTTAATAATTTTTTATCACAACAGTTTTATTCTCTGAAATTTAGAAAACCTAACCCGAAGGTAATGCCCATGCTATTTCCCCTACTTCCCATAATTCTGTTAAGTATAGCTTTGTTAAATATTATTATTTACCAAAAAACCAATCATGAACTAACTAGAGTGCTAACAGCTACAACAGCGATAGTAACTTTGATTTGGGGTTTTGCGATCGCCCATTGGTCAATTCATCTGTTATGTTTGGTTTTACTCCTCAGATTTAGATCTGGTTCTATGTCTATGATTTTTGAAACAGTTAAGTTAAATAAATAGAATCAGTTCAAAATTCGTAGTTCGTGGTTTGTAGATATTGATTGGAAACTTTTTTGAAAAAACTATTGACAAACAAAGAAAGAATCAGATAGTATTAGAATTGTCGAAACAAATGGGACTGTAGTTCAATTGGTTAGAGCACCGCCCTGTCACGGCGGAAGTTGCGGGTTCGAGCCCCGTCAGTCCCGTTGATACATATCAGGTTATTTAAGTGATATAGATACAGGTACTTGGTTTGCTTTCTAGTAGATTAAGATAAATTACCGTATTTCTCCTCTTTTATTATGAAAAAAAAACTATTTTAGAGACTTTATATTTGAATCAAAAATCACCTATATTTGATTTTTTGATTTTTATTTTAGCTTTAAAATTAATAACTTTTGGCATTGGTAACTATGGTTTATATGAACCCCATGAAGGTCATTTTGCTATGGTTGCGAGGGAAATGATTTTACGGTTCGACTTGATTACCCCTCATCTTAATGGCGCACCATATTTGAATAAACCACCTCTTTTATATTGGTTAATTGCTACTTCGATTAAGATTTTTGGGACAACAGAATTTGCAGTTAGACTACCTATTTCCTTAGCAGGATGGTTTGGAATAGTTATAGCTTGGTTATGGACAAGAGAATTATGGGGGATTCAAGCCAGTCGCCTCACGGTATTAATGTTATCAGTAACTACGGGATGGTTTCTTTTTAGCCATCAATTATTAACTGATATTTTGTTAGCAACTTTATTATTAATAAGTAATTATTTTTTGTGGAAATTATTATCTCAACCAAAATCTTGGTTTTATTTTTTTAGCTTTTATTTTACTCTCGGTTTATGTTTACTAACTAAAGGATTAATTGGTGTTATTTTTCCTTTAACTGGTTTACTCGGATTAGGAATTATTACTAAAAATTATAATATTTGGCAACAAGTTAAACTTGGGCAAGGAATATTAATAATGATAGCTGTTGCTTTACCTTGGTTTATTGCTGTCGAACAAGCTAATCCGGGTTTTCTTCATTATTTTATTATTAATGAACATTTCGATCGCATTTTGGATCGTCGTTTTCCTCCTGATTATACAGTATCAAAAATTAGCCCTTTAGGTTATTTAGGCATTACTGCTATTTGGTGTTTACCTTGGACTTTATTTTTTCCTGCCGTAATTAAGTTTTCTTGGCAACAATATCAAGGGAAAAATCGAGATAGTATTATTTTAATGCTCATCGCATTTGCGCTACCAATTATTACTTTTGTTCCTTTATCTTCTCGTTTAATTTATTATAGTATTCCTGCCATTCCAAGCTATGTTATGCTCTGTGGAGGCTATTTTAATTATCAGTTATCTGTAGCATTAAAATCTAAGAGCGATGGATTGACAAAAATTACTGGTTTTATGGCAATTTTAATGGGAATTTTTTGCTTAATTTCCATAGCTTTTTTGCCACAAATAATTACTTTGCTGCCAATAATGAGTAATCAAATAGAAATTAATCAGATAATTATAACTTTTTTGATTACATTAGGATTAGGATTTTTTATAGCAGGAATAGCAATAGTTCGACATCTTAATTTCTTATCTTTAATCTCCCTCTTGTTAGCATGGATAATTACTTGTATTATAGTAATTAAGGGGTTTGTTCTCTATCAAGACCTTCGCTCATCTAAAACTTTAATCGAAACTACATCTGCTTGTGTTAGTGTTGAAACTTTATGGGTTTTTGAAGGTTCAAGAGAACTTGGTGCTGCCGGTGGCATAGTTTTTTATCTCAATCAAAATAAATTTCATCCTCATAAAATAGATTTATCTCTAACCAAGTTGAGAAAACCAAAACAAAATAATTCATATCAAACTATTTTACTAATATCTGATGGTGGAGAGAATCGTATTCCGCCACATTTTCCCGGAGATTTACCATCATATTTAATTAGTAAATCACAATTACAAACCTATTGGAATAGCGATTTTCCTGTGGTTTTTATTACTGATTTTCTGCGTCAGCCCAATGATTCTAATGATCCTCCTAATTTGAATTTACCAGATAATGCTGGAGAGCCTTTATTAAAAGTTGGGTCAAGAAAACTATATGGTAACTTAGCTACTAATAAAAATTGGTGTAAACAATAAATAATTAATTAATTATTAAATAATAACAACCAAACAGGTAAAGTTAATAAAATAAGAATCGAACCAAAAGCTAAACTTGTAACAGTTAATTCCCTATCCAAATCAAAAGCTTCAGCAATTACTAAGGTGGCAAAAGCTGGAGGCATAGCCATCTGTAATACTAAAACTAATTGAGGTTTTCCAGTGATACCTAAAAGTAAAATAGCTAATCCTAAAATTAAAGGAATGAATAACATTTTAATAGCTAAACTAGAATAAACTAACTTAATTTTTGACCATGATTTAATTTGGCTCAATCGCATCCCAATTAAAATGAGAGCAAAAGCAATTACTAACCACCCAAAAGTATTAAGGCTCTTTTCGATCAATTCAGGTAGGGGATAATGACGAAAAGACAAACCAATAACTAAAGCTCCTAAAGTTGGATTTTGAAATATTGATAACACTAATTCACTTTTACTTTTTATTTCTTTACCAAAATAAGCAGCGAGAAATACACCTAAACTATAAGCTCCTAACATACTTCCTAAAATGTCATAAAATAAAGCCCAAGCAAAATATTTTTCGCCGACAACTGCTAAAGTAATGGGATAACCTAAATACCCAGTATTTCCTATCATTGAACTCAAGAAAAAACTACCCTGAGATGAGTTATTTAACTGAGTTTTTTGTTGTTTTATAAAAATAAAAGCTGTGATTATTGCTAATAACATAGCTAGCCAAGCAATGACAGGGGCGAGCCAAATTGTACCTGATATTTCTGCTCCTCTTAAAAAAGCAATAATACTGATAGGAATGCCAACCCAAAAAAGAAATTTTCCACACAATAAAGGTACTTTATTCGATAACTTTTGACCTAAATACCAACCTAAAACTATACCACTGATTAATTTGAGATATAGTGGCAATAATTGTTCAACCATGATTAATAAGCAAAAGTAATAATAAAACTATATTGAACATTAAACATTGATAAATGCGATGAGGAAATGACCTATAAAAAAGTTAAAATTCTATAACCTTTATTGTACTTGGTTTAATCAAGAGATTTTGAAAAAAATTTTACAATTTCAATTTATTTGAAATATTTTTTTAGATGAAGAAATTTTAATATTTATGAATAGGTATTGACAAACTAACAACTTAACCTTTAGTAAGTTGGTTATTATGATTCTTTATTTTACACAAAACCATGTCAGCACAAAAAGGATTCATCCAATCACTTTTCGATTTTTCTTTTTCAAGTTTTATTGCAGTTAGAATTGTAGGAGTAATTTACCGAAAAGTCGGCGTAAAGCCCCTGTCTTCAGACATGGGGATATAAGCCGA